>CASFTO010000090.1 GCA_949297665.1 uncultured Alphaproteobacteria bacterium
AATTAGCTAAGATTTTAAGCTCTGTTGTTTGTCTGATACATAAAAAAGTTGCCATCGGTAAAGATACACGTCTTTCCGGTGATATGATTGAGGCTGCTTTAAGCGCCGGTTTTACATCTTGTGGCGTTTCTGTTATCTCACTTGGTGTGGTGCCTACTCCTCTTGTTACTCTAAAAACACCTTCTCTCGGCGTTGATATGGCTTTAATGATAACCGCCTCTCATAATCCTTATTCCGATAATGGTATTAAACTTATAAACACTGACGGCGATAAATTTCCTGATGATTTTTATAAAAAAATTGAACTAATCCTAGAAGAAAATAATTCTCCGGCCACTCCAACTACTTCTATCGGCACAATTTCAGCGAACACAGATATTGTTGAACAATATATTGAGGATATGCGGAATATCGCCCCAAATTATAAAGCCTTGCAAGGATTGCGTGTTGTTTTAGATTGCGCTAACGGCGCTTATTCTTATATATTACCTCAAACATTTAAAGATTTGGGTGCCGGTGTTATTGCTATTAACAACCAACCTAACGGTATTAATATTAATGAAAAGTGCGGTTCTCAACATACTGAGCAATTGGCACAAACTGTTATTGATACACATGCTCATTTTGGTATTGCCGTTGATGGTGACGGAGATAGAATTATTCTTGTTGATGATAAAGGAAATGTTGTTGATGGCGATCAATTGCTTTGTTTTCTTGCTCTATATTTAAGAAAAAACAATGCTCTTTCCAATAATACCGTTATCAGTACTGAATGGTCTAATTTAGGTCTGGGACAATATTTAATCTCTCAGGGTTTCCTTTATTTTAAAAGTAAGGTGGGAGAACGTTACGTTATCGATTTAATGAGAGAGAAATCAGCCGTTCTCGGCGGAGAAGTTGTCGGACATATCGTCTTATCTCACTATGCGAAAACTGGCGATGCACTGGCTACCGCTATAATTATTGCTTTGGCTTATTTAGAGAATAAAAAGCCACTTAGCGAAATTTTTCCGATATTTATTCCTTTTCCTTGCATTATTGAAAACATTCGTTTTTCTAATGCACAGTATATGGCTGACAGTGTTGAACATGATGATGTTAAACAAGCCTTGCTTGATGGAAAAAAACAGTTGGGAGATGTTAGCACTTTAATTGCCAGAAAATCCGGAACCGAACCGGTTATTAAATTACGCGTTGAGGGACAAAATGCAGAAACAGTTTCTCAAGTGGCCTCAAAATTAAAGCAACTTATCCTGCAATATCAAAAATAACTCAAAAAAGCTCTCAAACGGGAGCTTTTTTGTTTTCCGACTACTCTGTTATGTTATTTAAACTATGCAAAGTTTCTCGTACTCTCTTATCTTTAATTAAAAGATTTTGAGTCTTGTTCAAACCGTTTTCTATTTTATTTTTAACCTGCTTTACATTTAACTCTTCTTGATCATCTTTTTGTGTTAGAGCCTGTTTCCAGAGAAATACTGCTTCATTTTTTCTTCCGCCATACCAATATGCATCTCCTAAATGATCACTTATTATCGCATTTTGGGGATTTAATTCCGAGGCTTTTTCCAAATAAATAATTGCATTTTGATAATCTCCTGTTTTGAAGTACACCCACCCCAGACTATCCATTATGATGCTATCATTGGGAGCTTTTTCATACGCTTCCAAAATCATGGCGGCGGCATTGTCCGTGTTCATATCATATTTTAACCAACTATATCCTAAATAATTTAAGACTTGCGGATGTCGATTACTTAATTTCAGTGCTTTTTGTAAACTCTCTTCCGCCTTACCCCATTCGTTATTCTTATCATACGATACAGCTAATGCATAGTATACCGGCCAATATTTTTCACTTTCATAAAAAATAGATTGTAGTGCTTCATTGTAATATTTTATTGCTTCTGCCTGATTATCGCTGATACGCAATATATCGCCCAAATTAAACAATATTTGGAAATCATTCGGGTTATTTCTCAATAATTTCTTTAAAACAGTTGTTGCTTCTTTATATTGTTTCTCAGCCGCTAAATTGTTTGCTTTTCGCAATTGAGCCGGATAATACATTTCTGAGCCTTTTTTTATCGCATCGTAATATTTATTGGCTTCTTTCAATAATTGCCGTTCCTCAAAAATATCCGCCATTGCAATTTTTGCTATATCATTATCCGGATTAAAGTATTCTGATATTGCCATGTAAATTTGTGCATAATCATATCCTATCGGAATCGATTTGAACAATAATGCTATCTCTAAAAATACTTCTCCCGCGCCTTTATTTGCCGTATTAATCAATTTAGGTGTTTTGGTATTGCCCGCCTCCACTTTTCGTTTTAAACAAGATAACATTTCTTTCAGGCTGGCTGCTCCATAATATTTGTTTATTAAATTTATTGCCTTGTCTTTTTTATCTGTTCTTACATAAAAATTAGATATAATCTGTAAAGCTCGGAAAGACATATCGCTAGCTTTATCGTTTATTATAAAATCATAGTATTTTTCAGCTTCTGCGTTTTTATCAAAATATTCCGCAATCATACCTTGATGTAAACTATATACGGTTTGCATGTCTTCTTCTTTTGAGATTTTATCCAACTCTTTTACGGCTGCTTTATAATTGTTCTCTCCGACATATCCCCAGGCGTTGAATAACGGAGTAATTAGCTTTTTATATGTTTTTTCTTGTATATTGTTAATTTCAGCTCGAGCAAATTTGTAATTTTCATGCTTAAAGGCTTTTACAGAATTGATAATATCTATAAAATTATTTTTATCACCGTTTTGACGAGCGATATTGGCATATTTGGAGGCTTCTTCTATTTTACCCTGTGAGGCTAAAATAATATAAGTCTTTCCTAAAATGTCTTTATTTACCATCCCCTTTTCCATGGTCTTTATATAGTAATTTGCCGCATTTTCATAATCTTGACGAATATGCGCTACTCGACCTGCTAAATAATTCCCATAAGCGGTTTCTCGCTTTTGCAAATAAACAATTTCTTGCGGGTATTCCTGCTTGCTTATAAAATTTCCGGTGCAGGAATTAAATAATCCTATTCCGCTCAATAGGGTGATAATGTAACTCGCTTTTAACATCTCTTTTAATTTTCCTGTTGATTGCTTTGTTATTCTATCATTTTACTCTTAACTTTAAACTAAATTTATTATATTTGTGTAAATAATTGCTTTATATTGCAATAAAAAGTGTCTTATTATATAGTTTTGGTGCGATGAATACACAAATTAATATAAAAGAAACACTTGATTGGTATATTTGGGCGGGAGTTGTTGAAACTTGCGCAGATGAAGTCTGCTTAAATAGTTCTTCGGATAATTTACAATTTTCTTTATCTGTACCAAAACAACCTTTACCTGTTACACCTGCTCTTGAAAAGAGTTATATCGCGCCATCTCCGGTAAAAATCAGTCCCCATCTTGCCGCTTTTGATAATATTGCAAAAAACGCTCGTGAATTGTGCTCTAAAGCATCTTCTTTACCCGAATTAAGAGAATTAGTTCAGCAATTTGATGGTTGCAACTTAAAGAAAACCGCAGCCTCTACCGTCTTTGGCGACGGTTCTCCGCAGGCTCGTGTTGTTCTTATCGGTGAAGCTCCGGGGGCTGATGAAGATAGAATCGGTTCGCCTTTTGTCGGAAAATGCGGCAAACTTCTCGATAAAATGCTTGCTGCAATAAATATTAATCGCGCAGATTGCTATATTACCAATGTTTTACCTTGGCGTCCACCGGGAAACAGAACCCCGACAGATGAAGAAATTGCTATTTGTTTACCTTTCTTAAAACGTCAAATTGAATTAATAAAACCAGATTTTTTACTCCTCTTGGGAGGAATTGCTCTTAAGAGTTTGTTGGATATTCCTGATTCCATTTCCAGAACACGAGGAAAATGGTTGGATTATGTGATTGATGAGCAAAAAAGTGCACAGGTTTTGGCTACCTATCATCCATCTTATCTCTTACGTTCTCCTTCACAAAAGGCAAAAGTATGGAGTGACTTACTTCGTTTACAAAAGAAAATGAATAACGAAGAATAAATTTGTGCTCTATGCGTTTTTTGTGTTTTTTTGTTTTAATTAATAAAAATTAAATATTCTTTTGTTTATGATATGAGCAATAAGTAAGTATTTATGAGGTTTGATATGAAAAAATCAATGAAGTTTTTAGCCTTGTTTCTTTTAGGTGTTGCTTTTGCGTTGCCTTCTCAGGCCTTTGCTGCTGATGACGCAGCAAAAACAAAAAGTGCCGCGGCTAAAAAAGGTGATGAACCGACAACTCGTCCCGATGCGGTTATTTTTAAAATTCATGATATTGACCCTGTTTTAGAGGAAGGGGTTGTTAAGGGATGTAATTATATGATTACATTATACAATAGAACTTCTATAAACTTTAGAACTTTTACCATTAATCTTTCTTGGAATGACGAGGTTGACGAACGTTTTAAATTTGATCGCTATGTCGAAACACTTTTAGGGGTTGAAGAAGCTGATAAACAGCGTTCTCTGTTTTCTAAAGTTGATCCGATTAAGCCGGTACAAACTTCAGTGACTGTTAATGCTTTTGGTGCTGATAAGCAAATTTCGTTACGCTCTTATATGGATAACGAAAAATGCTACTTAATGCTGTCCAATGCGCACTTTAGCGTTACTCCTTGTGATATAGCGCGCACAATGGATACCATCGGAAGTTTTGGAGTTAGTACGGAACAAAGCAGTTGCACAGAGCTTTTCCAATTTGTCAGCCCCAAGAATCCGGAATATTTCGGCGAATTTAAACGGATTTCAGCAACCGAAGAAGCTGCCGAAAGCGAATCTGCAGAAAGCCGCGAGTTGTCTGATATTGATATGATTATCGGAAAAATTGTTGAAAATATGGGAACTTCCGATAAAACTTTGACGAATATTTACTGATATTTTTAGCCGAATTAATTTAATTCGGCTTTTGTTTTTTCAAGGAGAAAATCTTTATGGGAAAACTCTGTCATTGTTGGTTGTTGATATTCTTTACTATATGTGGTCCGTTCTCGTCTATTGCACAAATTCTTGATGAAGTACCCGTTCAAGAAACAGCTTCCTTTGTTGTCAATAGTGATACGTCTTCAAACATTGATGATAGCGAAGAACTCTTTAATGAAATGTTTAGCGATCACGATATTACCGAACGCGAACCTGATAGAATCGAAAATTTAGACAGCGCTGCGGAAAGTGCTGCAAAAAAGATACAAGAAACCGATGCTATCAATAAAATTCAACAAAAACGTCCGCCTCTTGAACCTATTAAAGGTGATTTAAAAATAGGGGTTGTTCCGGGAAGTTTTAGGGTTTTTCAAACCTTTTCCGGTAAAACACAATGTACATTTGACGTTATGTTAAAGTCTGAACTTAATCGTAATATAAAGACCTTGGGAATGCGTTTAATTTATCCGCATCGGGCTTTTGCTTTTGTCTTCAGAAATGTCGACGCTTACGCCTCTCAGGTGCATACTATTACAACATCAGGAAATATTTGCTATACATTTGGCGGTGTACCGGATATGGAAGTCAACCTGTGTCGTATAGTTAATACAATTAATTCGGAATGTGCTAAGCGATTGAAGTGGGATAATAATTTGGAAGCCGCAAATCCTCAAAAATAGCTTTTATATTAAAATATTTATCATTTTTGTTTCTAAGGAGCGATTTTCGCTCCTTTTTTGTTCTAAAAATCTTGAAAAACGCCGCAAAATATGGTACAATTTTGTCTAGAAACATTATAATTATTATATATTATGAAAGAAGGGATCTTTTCGTTCATTTGGGCTGGTATTTGCGCCCTTTTGAGCGTCTTGCTTCTAGTATATTTGGATAGCAAGCTAAATTTTTCTTCTGACTATTTCTTTCCAACTATTGTGGATGCCATCCACGGTTGGGGATTATCAGTCAGAAAGGTGTTGTTTTTTTCTTTGTATCTCCTGTACTGGCTTACAGGAATACATAAGCTGTTCGGTAATGGTTTATTGGCCCTTATCGGATGGGTAACACTCCTTGTTATAATTTGTGTTGTAATTGTTGCCGGCTATTGGTTTGTTACCTGGCTGATGACATTTCTCTAAAAGGAAGAGTTGTTTTTTTGGGAGTTAATCCTTAAAAACAACTCTTTTTTGTTTGATTAGTTAAATTTTTACAATTATATGTTAAGGCTAATTTGAATAATTGAAAACTGTCAAGATAACGGGGATTAAAATGGATACACAGGTTGCTACCGAGGTTGTTAATCAACTCTCTATGTGGGATATGGTTTGGTCTTCCGACTTAATTACCAAGGCGGTTATGATTGGATTGATTGCTGCTTCGGTTTGGTCGTGGGCTATTATTTTTGAAAAAATTAATACATTACGACAAGTTAAGCGCTTGTCTAAACATTTTGAAGAACGCTTTTGGTCCGGTGGCTCTTTAGATAAGCTCTACGACTCTATCGGAAATCCACAAGACCCAATGTCTGCGATGTTTGTGGCAGCAATGAAAGAATGGCGTAGAACAAATATTATGAAGTCTAAAACAGACAGAGGTTTGCGCGGCGTTTCACTTCAACAGCGAATCGAAAAAGCTATGATGGTTTCTATGGATAAAGAACTTGATGAGCTTGATAATCATTTGGGATTTTTGGCTTCTACGGGTTCTGTTGCTCCGTTAGTTGGTTTGTTTGGGACTGTTTGGGGTATTATTTCTTGTTTTAACGCCATTGCTGTTACACAAAGCAACTCTTTAACTTCTATCGCTCCGGGTATCGCTGAAGCTCTGTTTACCACCGCTTTTGGTTTGATTGCGGCTATTCCTGCTTATATCGCATATAATATGATTACTTCCGATATCGATAGATATGCTAAAAAACTTGAGAATTTCTTGGCGGAATTTTCAAGTATCCTATCTCGCGAAATTGACGACACCACTATTAAAGCCGAAATGGCCGGAGAATAAATCATGGCAATTATTAACGGAAGAATCCAAAAACGCGTTAGCCGTCGTAATGCTGATATCAATATGACGAACCTTATGGACGTTATGATGGTGCTTTTAGTGGTGTTTATGGTGGCTGCCCCTTTGATGACTTCGGGTATTCCTCTTGATTTACCTAAAGTCGGCGGCGGGACTCTTAATGGTAAAGACACTTCTATCAATATCAGTGTTGATAAAGACGGTTTTTATTATATCGGACAAAGCAAAATTGAACCGGACACTATTATTGATAAAATTATGGCCATTAAAGGCGAAAATAAAGATGTTACTATCACTATTTCCGGTGATGCGGCTTCTTCTTACGGTAGTGTTATCGGTTTGATGGCTATGCTCAAAGATGCCGGTTTTAGTAAAGTAGGCTTAAAAACCGAAGCGCGTCGGGATAAAAAATAGAAAGCTGTTTCGTTATGAAAAAAAGTTACGTTTATAAATCGGTTGCTCTACACATTGCAGTTGTTCTGCTTTGTGTTTTTGACATACCTTTTTTGACACATAAACGTACTTTTGATGAACAACCGCCGATTATTGTTGATTTGGAAAATATTAAAATTACAGATACGACAAATATCCCTGAAAAGGCAGTTAAAGGTACGGAACGAAAACCCGCAACTCGTAAAGAAAAGCCTGTTGAGGAAAACTTTACGCAGAAAAAAAATGAACCTAAAGTTGAGCCTAAACCTGTTGAGCCTAAGCCTGAGCCTGAAATTAAAGCTCCGGAAATCAAGTCCCCGTCTTTAATTGAAGAAGCTCCTAAAGAGGAAATAAAACAGGAAGAACCTAGGAAGGAATCTAAAGAGCCACTTAAAGAAAAGAAAAAACCGGCTCCCATTCCTCAGAGAAAACCGCAAATAAAACCTAAACCAAAGCCAGCACAGCCTAAAAAAGCTAATAACACTAACGACAGCAACACGCCGGCTTCTTCGGCAAAAAACAAGAAACCGACCGTGCGTAGTTCGAATCCTTTGCAGAGTTTAATGAACTCCGTTGATGATTTGCAGAAACAAATCGGTGAAGAAGATGCACCGGCACAAATTCCCGAAGACGAGCCGGTTAATAATCTCGGTATTGAGGGAGGAAACAGCAAAGGTTCTTATTTTAGCGAGTTATCTGTTTCCGGTATTGATTTTGTAAAATCTAAAATTCAAGAATCTTGGAAAACGATTGCCGGAGGAAAAGACGACCGTAACATTGAGGTTGTTATCAATGTTAAATTAACTAAAGAAGGACTTATTCAATCTGTTGATATTGAAGATATGTCAAGATATCGTTCTGATACATATTTTCAGGCTTTGGCAGACAGTGCTGAGCGTGCAATTTACATCGCGCAAGAAGTTCATGGCGTGTTTAAAGTTTTATCCGCACAAAATGGTTCAAGCTATAATGATTGGAAAGAAATACGCTTTACGTTTACCCCTCTGGGTTTAACAAAATAATTGCTCTGATTTTTAAATGTTCAGGCGATAGCCATTGTTTTCCGTTAAAATTAGCTGACTTCCACCTTCTTGCTCAACTTTTTGGCGTAGACGATATATATGCGTTTCAATGGTATGGGTTGTTACATCTGCGCAGTATCCCCAAACATTTTCGAGTAAATCATCTTTATTCACACATTGTGGCGCGTTTTGATATAAATATTTCAAAATTATTACTTCTTTTTCCGTCAGCTTTATAATTTTTCCATCAGTCTGAATTTCTATTTCTTTTTTGGCTGGATAAAGATGGTATTCCTTAAAACTTATACATTCCTTACGCCGAATTTTAGGCAAAAGCGTTCCCTCATAAAAACTATGCAAAAATTTTTCTAAACGAAACGGCTTTTTTATAACCATATCCGAACTGTCAAAAACATCCATATGTGATGAAAAAAGAATAATCGGAGTTTCTTTGTTTTGCTCTCTGATGGAATTTATTATTTCCTTATCTTCATCCACCAGTATTATTTCTGCTTCTTTATCCTCTATTTCGGTTATTTCTATTTCCGGCTCCACCAGTTTTATTTGCCCGCTCAAATCTTCCTGAAACGCTTTGTTTTTTGAATAAATGCTTATTTTTTTCATATCGCTATCTCCAAACCCAAAATAAAGGCATACCCTTTGCTGTTGTTTTTTATCTCTTTATCCGAGCCCTCTGCTTTTAAGTGTGCTGCTGTTAATGATAGGGTGATGTATTTGTTGTATTGATAGCTGTTTGAAAAACTGATGATTTTATCTTTGTTATCTGTTTTTTTAGCCTCTGATACAAAATATGAAATACCGGTCGTGAAAGGTCCGATTTCATAACTAAGACCGATATTATATGCATCTCCTTCTCGATACGAATCATATAAATTTTCTTTATCTAGTCCATATTGTTTTGTATCCGCTTCCGTGCGACGATAAGAGCCTCCTAATGTCCAACCTTTGCGGTAAATGCTCATTCCGGCAGAATATTCCGTATCGTTATCCTTAAAATCCGCATATCCCAATGAGGTTTCAACCTCATATCCGAATATATCCCATACTCCATACGCTCCAAAAATATAGCCTTCATCGTCTTTATACGGCGCATCTTTGGCAACAAGACCTGTTTGACTATATGTTTTTGGAACGTATGTTACTCCTAATTTTATTCCTTGCCATGATGGAGTTACATAACTGATTTTTGGCGATACTCCGTCTGTGTTTATATATGTCGAATTTAGTGTTTTATACTGTGCGTCATGTCCTTTTTTGTACCAATTCGGGTTGGTGATAAAATTAACTAAGTCCGTATTGTTGGTGCGATAATAACCAATATTCGGAGCTCCCACCGCAAATTCGTATGCAACGTTATTTTTTTGACCGACTGATATTTCTCCATATGGGGTTTCCGTTAATAAATAAACTTCCTCTCCCCATACTCCTTGATTATAGTTCTCAACTTCTTTTGCCGTGTCTGCCATTAAATAACCAACAAGAGAAGTAGCGTACTCCTCGTTAAATTCGTATGTTACTCGTCCGTAAAAATTAAACGATGAATTTATGTTGTTCTGTTTATACAGCTTATTATATGGCTTTGCATAATCCGTATATCCGTAAAAATTATTTAATGATAAAGAATAATCTGTTTCTAACCCTCCGGCATTTGCGACTATCGGACTTAAAAAAATACTTACTATAAATAATGGGGAAATTTTCATATGTTTTTTCCTGGAAATATTTTCTCTCGGTGCTAAATATAAAACTATCTTTTTGTCTTCACAAGACTAATATTGTTTATAACCTAAAAAATTCTGGATAAATATAATGCTTTTTGCTTTAACTTGACTTATATGTTAAGTAGAATGCAATAAAAATATATGGAGTAAAATAATGCAAAAACCTGTTATGCTTTTAATTTTGGATGGGTGGGGATACCGTGAACATACTACAAATGATAATGCTATTGAACAAGGACATACGCCTAATTGGCATTCCTTATTAAAATCTTGCCCTCATTGCTTTATCGAAACTTCCGGTTATGATGTCGGTCTTCCTGATGGCCAAATGGGAAACTCCGAAGTAGGACATACAAATTTAGGTGCCGGACGTGTTGTCATGCAGGATTTGCCCAAAATTGATTTAGCTATTAAAGACGGTTCTCTTGAAAAGAATCCAACTCTTGTTGAAATGATTAACAAATTAAAAGAAACCAAAGGTGTTTGTCATTTGATGGGATTGATGTCGCCCGGTGGTGTTCACTCTCACCAGAAACACATCGAAGCTATGTGCGAAATATTGCATAAAAATAATATTCCAGTTCAAGTGCATGCCTTTTTAGACGGAAGAGATACCCCTCCTCAGTCTGCTAAAGATTTTTTAGCTGATTTTGAACAAGATATTAAAAACTTAAACGATGTTAAAGTGGCTACCATATCCGGTCGTTTTTATGCTATGGACCGTGATAAACGCTGGGATAGAGTTGAAAAAGCCTATAATAATATTGTTTTAGCCGACGGACAGCGGTTTGCTTCATCTCAAGAGGCTATTACAGCCTCTTATAATAATGGTGTTACCGACGAGTTTGTCGTTCCGGCTGTTATTGGTGATTACCAAGGTGCTAAAGACGGCGACGCCGTTTTGATGATTAACTTTAGGGCGGATAGAGCCAGAGAAATTTTATACGCTCTCGGTGATAAAGAATTTTCCGGCTTTGATAGAAAGAAAATCATTAACTTTGTAGAACTTGTCGGTATGGTTGAGTATTCTGTTGACCATAATCGTTTCATGAAAACAATCTTTGCTCCCGAAGTATTGAAAAATATCTTTGGAGAAGTAATTGCAAATCATGGTCTTACACAATTGAGAATCGCTGAAACGGAAAAATATGCTCATGTTACGTTCTTCTTTAATGGTGGTGAAGAAAAAGAATTTAACGGTGAAGAGCGAATCCTTATAAATAGTCCTAAAGTCGCTACTTATGATTTAAAACCAGAAATGAGTGTTTATGAAGTTACAGAAGCCCTTACTGATGCTATTGAAAAGAAAAAATATGATGTCATTATTTGTAACTTTGCAAACGGTGATATGGTTGGTCATACCGGTATTATGGAGGCGGCTCTTAAGGCTGTCGCCGCTGTTGATGATTGTCTTGGTAAAGTTATGAAAGCCATTAAAGAGGTTAACGGCGTACTTTTTGTTACAGCTGATCATGGAAATGTAGAGAAAATGGTTGATGAAAAAACAGGCGAACCTTATACCGCTCATACTGTCGGAAAAGTTCAGGCTGTTTTATACAACGCAGAACCTCCGGTAAAAGGTTTAAATAATGGTAGATTGGCGGATGTTTCTCCTACACTTTTGGATTTGATGGGAATCGCGCAGCCGCAAGAAATGACCGGTAAATCTTTGATTATCAAATAAGGATTTATATGAAACGGATATGTGTCTTTAGTGTGGTTTTCGCTCTCTTAGGTGTAAATTGTTTTTATTGCAATTTGAGCCACGCTGAAGACGTATCCGAAACAGATGTCAAAAAAATCGAGGCAGAGGCCAGAAAGAAAAGTATAGAATCAAGACAATTGCAGGCAAAAGCTCTGCAACTTAATCTTGAACTTTCTAAAATTGATAAAAATGTTATTAGTCTTGCTCGGGAAATTCAAAATAATGAAGATAAAATTTCTGAGCTTGAAAATAAACTTGCTGTGTTAAAAGAGGATTTAACACTTAAAGAGGATGCTTTTGCTAAAGAAAATCAATCTTTGGTTCAGACTTTAGCTTCTTTGCAAAATATGTCTTTAAACCCATCTGAGGCTGTTATTTTACAGCCTTTTTCTCCTGTTGATGTTATTCGAAGCGCAATCTTGCTTAGAGAAACCGTGCCTTTCTTAAATGATAAATCATCTAAACTCAAAACGGATTTAGATGCTATTTATACTCAAAAAAAACAAGTCGAAAATACTGTTATTGAAACAAAAAATAGTCAGCAAAAGTTAGAAAAACAACAAAAAGAAATGCGCTCGCTTATGCAGAAAAAAGCCGGCATGCGAAAAGTTTTGGAAACCCGCGGTGCTGAAACACAAAAAGAAGCCGAAGAACTTGCTTCTAAAGCGAAAGATTTGCGTGATTTATTGGTTAAACTTGAAAAACAAAAAGAACTTGCTCGTAAAAAACAAGAAGAAGCTGAACGTTTGGCTGCGCTGAAAAGACAAGAAGAAATGAAAAAATTAAATGCTCAGCAACGTACCATTTCTCAAAAAGAACACGCCTCAATTAAACAAAAAGTTAAAGGCGGGCGTTTTGCTCGAGCTAAGGGAGCTCTTTCTCGGCCTGTTCGCGGAAATGTTATTACCGAATATGGACAGCCTCTTTCTAAAGGTGTTACATCTAAGGGGATTGTCTATAAAACACGTCCAAATGCGCAAGTTATCGCACTTTATGACGGTACTGTTATTTTTTCCGGTCCTTTTAAAGGATATGGTAATATTATTATTGTAGAACATGGTGATGGATATTTATCTCTTCTCGCCGGATTAGGTGTTATTGATTGCGAATTGGGACAGATGCTTCTGGCCGGTGAACCTGTCGGCACAATGCCTGATTCATCTAATGCAAAACTCTATGTCGAAATAAGAAAAGATAGACATCCCATCAATCCAACTCCTTGGATTGCCAGCTAACTTTATTTGATAGGAATGGTTATGAAAAAAAATAAATTATTGTTTATCGCTTTATTTGCAGGGCTGTTCTTAAGCATTGCAGATGTTCATGCTGCGAAAAAAAATGATGATGATGCTAATACTTATGAGTTACTAAACTTGTTTGGTGAAGTGATGGAAAGAGCCAAATTAAATTATGTTGAGGAAGTTAGCGATAAAAAACTTATTGAGGCGGCTATTAATGGTATGTTGACTTCTCTTGATCCTCATTCAAGCTACTTAGATGCAGAAAGTTTTAATTATATGAATGAACAAACTAAAGGTAAATTCGGAGGTTTGGGTATTGAAGTAACTATGGATAACGGTCTTGTTAAAGTCGTTTCACCTATTGATGATACACCCGCAGCTAAAGCCGGAATTAAAGCTGGGGATTATATTACTCATATTAACGGGGAAACAGTTGTCGGTATGTCGCTTAATGATGCTGTTAGTAAAATGCGCGGTAAAATCGGAGAAAAGGTTAAATTGTCTATCCGTCGTGTCAATTCTAAACCCATTGAGCTGACTATTAAACGACAAGAAATTAAAATTCAATCCGTTAAAAGTGAAATAAAAGATGATTCAATCGCTTATATCAGAATTTCTTCTTTTACCGAAGATGTTGATGATACCGTTAGTAAAGCTATTACTGATGCTAAAAAGAAATTAAAAAATAAATTGCTGGGAATCGTTATTGATGTCAGAAATAACCCCGGCGGACTATTAGACCAGGCTGTCGATGTTTCTGATTTGTTCTTGGAAAAGGGCGAAATTGTATCTACTCGCTCCAGAAATGAAAGCGATACAGTTAAATTTATGGCTAACGAAGGTGATGTTGCTAAGGGATTGCCTATCGTTGTTATGATTAATGAAGGTTCCGCTTCTGCTTCCGAAATTCTGGCAGGTGCTTTACAAGATCATCATAGAGCTATTATTTTAGGCGAAAAATCATTCGGTAAAGGTTCTGTTCAAACGGTTATTCCTCTCAGAGATTATGGCGCAATGAGATTGACTACCGCCAGATATTATACTCCTTCAGGGCGCTCTATTCAAGCTAAGGGGATTGAACCTGATATTGAAGTTAAACCTGCAAAAGTTGAAGAATTAGAATCTTATGCTTTGAATATTAGTGAAGCTGATTTGAATAATGCTCTTAAAAATGATAGTGATGTTTCTAACGATTCTGAAAAGAAAAAAGGTAAATCAAAAGAAGATTTAGCTGACTATCAACTGGTTCGTGCTCTTGATTTGGTTAAAGCATTGGCTCTTTATTCAAAATCAGATGAAAATTAGGAGAATTTTATGACTAAACATTTTAGACGCTGTGCGGGTGCTGTTGTTTTTAATTCTTCCGGATTGGTTCTTTTAGGAAATCGTATTGATGTTCTTGGTGACAATTGGCAATTTCCACAAGGTGGAATCGAAGAAAATGAAACACCGCTTGCCGCGGCTAAAAGAGAACTTTTTGAAGAGACGGGTGTATCTTCCGTTATTCCTATCTATACGGACGATACACCTTCTCGTTATGAGTTTACTGATGAAATTAAACAAAAATTTCGTGCCCGCGGAATTTTCAATGATGGACAAGATATTTATTTTTCTTTGTTTTTCTTCGTCGGAAATAATAGTGAAATTAATTTAAATTTACCATCCCCCGAATTTAAATCATATTGTTGGGAAACTCTTGATTTTGCTGTGGCTAATATTATCAATTTTAAAAAAGGTATTTATCAAGCGCTCTCTCAACGCTTTGCGCCCCTTATTACGCAATATCTTGATACCCTCTCTTGATATTTTGTTTATCTTAACATAAATTTATGAAGAGGATGTTTTTTGGATTAAAGGAATAGAAAATGGGTAATTTGCCGCAATTTAGAGATATTCAAATACCTGATGGTGTTTCTTTTTTTCCTCTTGCTTATGGGTGGTGGGTTTTGTTGCTTACTTTATTGCTTTTGATTATTGGCGTGAGATTATTTATCGCTTTTTGGAAATCTCGCAAAAAATATTACTCCTTAAAAAAATTAGATGCTATTTCCGTTGATAATCCAATACAGGCAGCTATGGATATTTCTGAGTTGCTACGGCGCATCAGTCTCGTAAAATATAGAAGTTCTTGTGCTCTCTCCGGAAAAGATTGGATTGATTTTCTTAATCAACATTCAACCATTCCTCTTTCTCCTCAAAATGCTGAATTTCTGTCTTTTGCGCCTTTTATGAGCCTTGCTGATTCCCGATATACTTCCGAGGATGCCTTAGAACTGAAAACTTTTTGTAAAAATTGGATTGGAGGAAACTTATGATTGTTTTTGCCTATCCTAAATTGTTTTTATTACTCTTGCTCCCTTTGTTGTACTTTTTTGTTATTCCGCCTAAAAAGCAATTGTTTGGAGATGCCTTAAAAGTTCCTTTCTTAAATGACTTGAAAGCTATTAAGAATGATTCTGTTTTTTCTAAATTTAAATTAGCTCATAAATCTTTCGCATCCCTTTTGAAATTTACTTATCTATTTCTTATCTGGTGCTTATTGACTACCGCAATAGCGCGCCCACAATTGGTCGGTGAACCTTATCGGCTTGATGCTAATAATCGTGATATCATGTTGGTTATTGATATTTCTACATCTATGTTGCAACCTGATTTTTCAACTCCTAATCAAAGAGTTGACAGATTATCTGCCGTTAAAGCCGTAGTCAGTGCTTTTATTCAAAAGCGAACAGATGATAAAATAGGGCTAATCCTCTTTGGTACAAGGGCTTATTTACAATCTCCGCTGACTTTTGATAGGACTTCCGTACAGGAAATTCTTTTAAATACCGACGCGGGTATGGCAGGGCAATCAACTTCTATTGGTGATGCTTTGGGACTTGCCTTAAAAAATTTGCGAAACGAAAAAAATAAAGACAATAAAGTTATTATCCTTCTTTCTGACGGAGAAAATAATGATGGCTCTTTGAGTATGGCGCAAGCTATTAACTTGGCTGAAAAGGAAGGAATTAAAGTCTATACAATCGGCGTTGGCGCTGAAGCTAATTTTATTAATTCCTTGTTTGGTTTGAGAAATAATGAACTTGACGAGAAAAGCCTGAAATTATTAGCGCAAAGAACGAAAGGAAATTATTTTCGAGCTACAGACTTAAATTCTTTAGCGGATGTTTATAATAGAATTGATACTCTTGAACCGGAACAAAACGAAGGTTCTTTTGTTCAAGATAAAACGGATTTATTCTATATTCCGCTAATCATGGCTCTTGTCTTGGTTTTCTTTTTTCTTTTCTTTTCCAGGAGTTTCGTAAAATGAGTGAGTTTTTAGCTAATTTCCATTTTATCAGACCGTGGATACTGTTGTTACTTTTTGTTCCTCTTTTATCTCTTTGGAGAAAAATGAAAATTAAAAATATTGCATCTTCTTGGGAAGATATTTGTGATCCAAACCTTCTTAAATTTCTTCTAATAAAAGAAAATCATTTTTCCTTTTTCTCTCTTAAAAAAATTATTTATATAGGCGTCTTTTCTGCAATTATTGCCGCGGCGGGGCCTTCTTGGAAAAAAAATGAAATACCGACATTTGTGGTTGAAAACCCTAATATGTTTGTTCTGAGTTTAGCGCAAGATATGATGCTTAAAGATATTACGCCTTCTCGATTAGACAGAGCAAAATTTGTTATCTCTGATTTGGCAGACGCTTTTCCGCAAGGACAATTCGGTATTGAGGTTTATTCTGAAGAACCTTATATTATTTCTCCTATTTCCGATGATGTTAATTTATTAAAAAATCTTTTGCCACAAATCGTTACCAATATTGTTCCTGACCAAGGTGATCGACTTGATAGAGCTGTTAATTTGGCTATCGAGAGATTCCATGCCGCGGGCTATGCTCATGGAAATATTATTATTTTTACTTCCGACGTCGGACAACGTTTTGATTTAGCTTTAGATGCAATTCAAAAAGCAGCTCTGTCAAATTATAAAATATATATCGTTGATGCTTCTTTTTCCGGTAATGAAAAATTACAATTATTGGCTAATAAAGGCAATGGTTTTTATATTTCTATTAAAGATACTAATTTTCAGCCTTTAATCGATAATATTATGAAAATGAATGATGAGCAGGTTAAACTTAGCCAAAATTTACGCTCCACCTTTGTTGATTATGGTTACTATCTTTTGATTCTTCCTTTAATCTGTACTCTGATTTTCTTTCGACGTGGTGTTTTGTTTGTTTTTGCTCTGCTTTTTGCTTTTGATGCTCATGCTGCTTTTTTCTTAAATGATAATCAGACGGCTTTACGTTATTTTAATAATGGAAATTACGAACAAGCAGCTCAAAAATTTCAAGATTCTGTTTGGAAAGGCGTCGCATTGTTTAAAGCCGATAAACTAGAAGATGCGCTTAAAGAGTTTAATAAAATAAACTCTGATGTGGCTTTTTATAATAAAGGTCTTACTCTGGCTAAACTTTGTAAATATGAAGATGCTAAAAGAGCCTTTTTGCAGGCATTGAAACTTAATCCTTCTCACCAAGATGCTCAATATAATTTGTCTGTATTAAATGATTTATTTGAAAAAGCTAAAACAGATCCCTCTGTTTTGAGTTGCGGTGATAATCAACAACAAAATCAAAACTCCAATCAAAATAATGATAAAAACGATGAGCAAAATCAACAAAAATCCAACTCTAATTCGTCTTCAGATAATAACAAAAACAATTCTCAGAAAAATGATAATAACAATAGTGAACAACAGCAAAACTCTTCTTCAGAACAAAATCAATCTGAAGATAATCAATCACAGCAAGATAACTCTGATAAATCAGACCAACAAGATCAGTCTCAAAAAGGTCAATCTTCTGCTAATGATGAAAATAATGATCAAAATAATCCTTCAGCTGAAAACGATGACGAACAACGAAATGAAAATTCTGAAAATAAAAATCAGCCATCTAAAGCCAATCAAGATAATGGTTCTGAACAAAAAACAGACAATAAAGAGGGAGATGATACTAACGGCACTGAAAATCAACAGACAGAACAAACTGTTAACTTAGTCAATGCTCAAAAAGGTGATAAGAATGATAAGTATGACGAAGAAGCTGTTATTATGCAAAGACAATACAGAGATATTCCTGATGATACGGGGGGACTCTTGCGAGAATTTATTAAAAAAGAATATTCAAAGGGCAGGTATCGTGATGAAAATATTTAAATTTTTACTTTGTTATCTATTTGCTTGTTGTTTGGCCTTTTCTGCTCAAGCAGATGAAATTAATGTCAGTTTGGATAAAAGTGTTATTACTGAAGCTGATACTGTTAATTTGACGATTTCTTATTCCGGTGATAGTGATGAAAATCCTGATTTGAGTGCGTTACAAAATGATTTCCAAATTGTTTCAAATATGGCTTCTAAGCGTATTAATTATGTTAATGGGAATTTTTCTCAAGTTAAATCGTGGACTATCGGCTTAAAACCATTAAAACATGGTAAAATAACTATCAAACCAATTACCCTGGGTTCAGTTAGTTCAAATTATGTTGATGTTGATGTTAAAGAAGTAACCGATGTTGCTTTTGTACCCGATAGTCGTGAAAATTCTAACTCCCCTTATTTCCAAATCGAGCAGTCTATATCTCCTGAAAATCCTTATATTCAACAGCAAACTGTTGTCTGGGTTACTCTTTATGATAGTTTGGGACTTCAGGATGGTTCGCTCTCTGTTTCCGACGATACATTAAAAAATTGGAGTGTTACCCCTATTTCTTCAAAGCCTATTGTTAAAACTGATTTTATTAACGGCAAAAAGATGAATGTCGTTAAATACGCTTTTGCAGCTTTTCCTTTAAAAAGCGGGAAAATTAATTCTCCTCAATTTGTTTTTGACGGATTTTATATCAAAAGCGTTGGCTTTAATTTGCCTAATTTTAATGATACTTTTATAAGTTTCGGAATTGATTTTCAGAACTCTCTCGGACAAAGAATACCGGTTAGAATGAAAACTAAAATTAAACCCATTGAGGTTATTCCCGTGCCTGATAAATTTACGGGTACATGGCTTCCTCTTACGGATTTAACTATTGAAGCCAAATGGTCCCCTAATACCAAATTTCAAACCGGTGAGGCTTTGACCAGAAATGTAACAGTCCAAGCCTTCGGATTACAAGATGAAATGTTTCCAAATCTCTCATTCCCTAATATTGAGGGGTTTAAACAGTATCCGGAAAAACCTGAAATATCATCCTCCTTCAATAACGGACAAATTGTTACCACCGCAAAATATAATATCGTTTATATTCCATCAACTTCCGGAAAATTCTCTTTTCCTAAACAAGAAATTGAATGGTTTAATGTTAATTCTGGAAAATTCCAGAAAACAGCTATTCCATCAGAAACAATCTCTATTGCCGCTAATCCTAATATTCCTGATAAACAGGAAACATCTGTTGCGGTGCCTCAGCGGGTTTCTGAGAGTGTTTCCTCTGTAAATAAAAATGAACATATTTCTTCAAATACTGCTGCTGTACAACGTTCTTTTAATTTTACTGAGTACAAAATGTATGTTTGGTTTGTTTTTGCTCTTATTTTATTGTTGCTTTTCTTAAAATTGTTCACTTTTAATAATAAACATGATAATTATCGCTCTGCGGTTATTTCTTCTATTCGCAAAAAAAACTATACAGAGGCTCGAAGATTTTTAATTCTATGGGCGTCTAGTAAATTTAATAATCCACATATACAAAATCTTAATGATATTGCTGAAATTGCTCATAATCCTGATTTTAGTGCTCAATTAAATGTTCTAAATCAAATTTTATATTCGGATGCTCCTATTGTCCTTAATACTTCTGAATTCCTGACTATTTATAAAAAAATTGATAAACAAAATAGAAAATCTATTAAAAATAAAGAGATTTTACCAAATCTTTACAATTAATTTGCATTTTATATAATATAAAATGACTTGCGGAGATGCCATGCTTTGGGTTAAAAGAATAGTTTGCGGAATTATAGCTCTTGTTCTGATTTTTTGCAGTATAAGACTTATTCAAACTAATGAACAAGCGTGGCAGGCTCTGGGATGCTGCTTATTTATTTCTGGTATTACTTTGGCTCATATTGCCGTTCTTCAACAACTTCCTAAATATAATTTTTGGGTCACCTTAATCGCCATTGGTTTGGCTTTTATTCTTTATTCTAATACTTATCATTCTTCTCAAGAAGATATTCGTGTTATAGAAAACAAGTTGATTAAAGATACTCAAAAAAGTAGTAACAAAGAAATTGTTCAAAACTCGAAAAAAGAAGTGAAAAAGAAAAAAAAGAAAAAATATTCTACAGGTTTTAATCCTTCTGCCTATCCTAAAATTAGTGGTAGCGCCAATGTTATTCACGCTAATGTCTTTTATATCGGTGGACGCTATGTCAGACTTTATGGTGTTGATGCTCCCGATAATGATCAAATATGTTCTGATGCCAACGGTAGCTCTTATAATTGCGGACAGGAGGCTGTTTCTTGGTTGCGTGGTTGGATTGATAATAATGTTATTGATTGTTATTTGCTTAAAATTGAGCCTAACGGACAAGATTTGGCTACTTGTATCTGGGGAGATTATGATATTGGGGCTGCTCTTGTTGCTTCCGGTTGGGCTTTGGCTAATACAAAGGAAACTGATATCTATACGCCTTATGAGGTAAAAGCTAAAAGCGAATCTTCCGGTTTGTGGCAAGGTACTTTTTATTCTCCCGCTGATTGGCGTGATATTAAACGTACCAGAAATGATTTTACGATAAAAAGAACATCAAAGAGTAGTTCTTTCTTTGATTTTGGCTCTTGGTTTAAATAATATGAATGAATATAAAAGAATTTTTAAATGTAGAAACGAACTTGATACAAAGCAGTTAGCGCACTGTTTTAGTTTGATTGCAAAAAAAGGGGATATTTTTGCTTTGTTTGGTACTCTTGGAGTCGGAAAAAGTACTTTCGCTCGTTATTTTATACAATCTTTGACCGATGCTTCTGAAGTCCCTAGTCCTACTTTTACTTTGGTTCAATCTTATGATACCGTAAAATTTCCAATTTATCACTATGATATGTATCGCCTTAAATATCCTGAGGAAGCATATGAATTAGGCGTTGAGGAATCTTTTTTTGTTGGGGTCAATCTTATTGAATGGCCGGAAAAAATTGGTTATATTTTGCCTAAAAATATTTGGAAAATTGAAATTTTAACCAAAGATAACATCAGATATTTTACCGTTAGCGTTTGCGATGAAGATAAATATCAACGATTAGAAAGTATTGTTTATGACTAATATTCACGCAACGCTTATATCTTTTCAAAATAAAGGTATTTTATTAAGGGGCAAATCAGGAAGTGGAAAATCCGATTTAGCCTTAAGATTTATTATGGCACATAATGCTATTTTGGTTGCTGATGATAGAGTTAATTTATCTGTTCAAAATAATGTTCTTTTCGGCTCTGTTCCAACTGAAATTCAAGGAAAACTCGAAATCCGCGGCGTCGGTATTGCTCATTTTCCTTTTCTTGCTCACACAGAAATATGCCTTTGCGTTGATTTAATTGATAATCTCTCAGATATTGACAGATTGCCTAATCCAGAAAAAATCAACTTACAAGGTGTTTCTATTGATAGATTAGTTGTCTATCCGTTTGAATCATCCGCAACTTATAAAATTATTGCAAAAATAAGTGGTATTATTTCTTAATTGTGTTAATACTGTCTTAGATTGGTTTTATAAGGAATTTAAAATGATTATACGTTTGGGTGAAGTTTTTTTGCGAACATTGGGAAAACCTTTGGTCAAATTTCTCTATTCTTTGGGGGATTTAACGGCTTTTGTGGTTAAAGCTATTTATCATTGTTTTGTACCTCCTTTTTATTTTAAACTTTTCTTTAAACAGGTGCTTGATATCGGGTTTTATTCCCTCCCTGTTGTGGGATTGACTACCCTTTTTGCCGGTATGGTTATTGCTTTGCAGACTTATTCGGGTTTCTCAGGGTTTAAAGCTGAAAGCGTGATTGCTTCCGTCGTATTAATTTCTGTTACTCGTGAATTGGCTCCGGTACTTTCTGCTCTGATGGTTTCCGGCAGAATTGGTGCGGCTATGGCTGCTGAAATTGGTACAATGAGAGTTACTGAGCAAATTGATGCTTTAGTCACTCTTTCTACTAACCCTTTTAAATATCTGGTGGCACCGAGACTTTGGGCCGGACTTCTTGTTTTGCCGCTCTTGGTTTTGGTGGGGGATATTATTGGTATTTTTGGCGGATATGTTGTTGGTGTTTATAAATTGGGATTTAATCCGGCTAATTATATTACCGCTACTTTTCAAGATTTACAGTATATCGGTATTATTTCCGGTCTTGTTAAAGCCGCTGTTTTTGGTTTTATTATTTCTATGATGGGGTGTTATCATGGCTATAAATCCAAAGGTGGAGCACAAGGGGTGGGAAATGCTACAACTAATGCGGTTGTGTCTTCTTCTATCCTTATCCTTATTTTTAACTATCTTATTACCGAAATGTTCTTTTCTCGTTAATGGAGGCGTTTTATGGAAAAAGAAATAAAAATCAGAATTAGAGACCTTCATAAAAGTTTTGGAAAAAAGAATGTCTTAAACGGGGTTAATCTTGATTTGTATAAAGGCGAATCTTTGGTTGTTATCGGGGGATCCGGAACAGGTAAATCGGTTCTTATTAAGTGTATTCAAGGTTTGCTTACTCCGGATAGCGGCTCTATTGAAATTGATGATATCGAAATTGTTAATGAAAATCCTGATGTCATTGATCGTATGCATAGTAAAATGGGTATGCTTTTTCAGGGAGGAGCACTATTCGATAGTTTAACTGTTTGGGAAAATGTCGCTTTTGATTTAATTCAAAACAGAGGATTTAATAGAAAAGAAGCGAAAATTGTTGCTGTTAAGGTTTTAAGACAAGTTGGTTTAACTGAAGATATTGCTGATTTGTATCCTTCCGAATTGTCAGGCGGTATGCAAAAACGCGTGGGTCTTGCTCGTGCCGTTATTACACGTCCCGAAATCATATTTTTTGATGAACCGACTACCGGTCTTGACCCTATTATGGCAGATGTTATTAATGATTTAATTATAGAATCTGCTAAAGATTTAGGAGCTACAACCTTAACCATTACTCATGATATGGCGTCGGCGCGTAAAATTGCCGATAAAATCGCAATGCTTTATCAAGGAAAAATTATTTGGTATGGGACGGTTAAAGAATTAGATAAAACTACTAATCCTTATGTCAGACAGTTTATTAACGGTTCTTCTAAAGGACCTATAAAGGTGGAGAAATAATATGGCTAAAAAATCAACAATTGATTATGTCTGCCAGTCCTGCGGCGCTGTTTATCCTAAGTGGCAGGGAAAATGTGATGCTTGTGGTGAGTGGAATTCAATTGTTGAGGAAAAGAAGCCTTCTGCCGAATTTTCTAATTTATCTTCTAAAAAACAAGGTAATCAGATTGATTTTGTATCGCTTAATGGCGAAAGTCAAACGTATCAACGGCTTGTTACAAATTTGTCTGAAATTAACCGTGTTTCCGGCGGAGGACTTGTTCCCGGTTCGGTTATTTTAGTCGGTGGTGATCCCGGTATCGGAAAATCTACATTACTTTTGCAAATTTGTGCGGGGGTTGCCAATAAACTTCAAAATAACAGTTGCTTTTATATTTCCGGTGAAGAGGCTATTGATCAAGTGCGTATTCGTGCTAAACGCTTGGGGTTGGCTGATGCTCCAGTTAGATTAGCGAGTACAACAAGTGTTAAAGATATTGTGACCACTCTAGAAAAAGAAAATCCTTCTTTGGTTATTATTGATTCTATACAAACAATGTATATTGATGATGTGGAATCGACGCCAGGTAGTGTGGCTCAAGTCAGAGCAGCTGCTTATGAACTTATTAAAATTGCTAAGAAAAAAGGATTTATTTTGTTTCTGGTTGGACATGTGACAAAGCAAGGTTCTATCGCCGGACCTCGTGTTTTGGAGCACATGGTCGATACAGTGCTCTATTTTGAAGGTGACAGAGGACACCATTTCCGCATTTTACGAGCGGTTAAAAACAGATATGGAGCTACTGATGAAATCGGTGTTTTTGAAATGCAGGATAATGGCTTAATTGAGGTGGAAAATCCTTCCGCACTCTTTTTAGCTGAACGGCAAGGTTGCGTTTCCGGCTCTTGCGTTTTTGCGGGAATCGAAGGTTCTCGTCCACTCTTGGTTGAAATACAAGCATTGGTCGGTAATAGCGGTTACACTGGCGCAAAACGAGCCGTTGTCGGATGGGATTCAAACAGACTTGCTATGATTTTGGCTGTTTTGGAAGCTCGTTGCGGGATGAATTTTAGTACTCATGATGTTTATTTAAATATTGCCGGAGGTTTGAAAATTACAGAACCTGCTGCAGATTTGGCTGTAGCTATGGCTGTTATCTCTTCTATGACCAATAAACCCCTTCCTGCCGATATGGTTGTATTTGGTGAAATTGGACTATCCGGTGAAATCAGAGCGGTCAGTCAGCCTACCCTTCGACTTAAAGAAGCTCAAAAATTAGGTTTTTCTAATGCTATTATCCCAAATTCTTTTGCTAAAGATAAAAAACAAAAATTGATTACCGGTATGGCTTATCATGAAATTGGTAATGTCCAAAGGCTTATTTCCAGATTTAATTAGGAGTATATTATGGAACCCTTAAATAATATTGATGTTGTTATTTTAATCGGCGTTGTTCTTTCTATGTTGGTGGCTTTTATTCGTGGTTTTGTAAAGGAAGTGCTTTCTATACTCGGTTTGGCCTTGTTTATTATTCTTACAACCTATTTAACGCCGATTTTAACGCCTTGGATGAATCAATTTATTGCAAGCAAACTTATGGCTCAATTTGTTATCTTTTTGGTAATTATGGCCATTTTTTATGCTTTTTGGATTATTGGTACCGATAATCTTATTGCTAAAATCAGAACGAGTACCTTGAGCTTTATGGATAGACTCTTTGGCTTAGTTTTCGGTTTTCTCCGTGCCGTACTTATTTTAGGCTTTATCTTTTTAATTGTTAAAATTGTTCTTCCTGAAGAAATAAAAGATAAAGATGGAATTTTAAGAAAATCTCAGTATTTCATGATGGCGGAACCTTGTTCTGATTTGATTGAATCGTTATTGCCGGAAGATTTTATCGAAAATACAATGAAGTCTGTTGATGATATGAATAAAACTGAAAAGAAAACCGATAAAAAAGATATAAAAGAAAAGAAGAAAGAAGAAATATCTTCTCAAAGTAAAGAAACAGGTCTTCCTTCTGAATTAGACCAAAAACAGATGGATAAGATGTTTGATTTGTTGGTTAAGCCTGAAATTAAAAATTCTTCTAAGCAAGCAAAAACTAAATCTGTTGAAAAAACATCTGAAAAAACAGGATATGATAAAAAAGAAACAAACAGCTTGGATAGACTGATAGATATTACAGCTGAATAATATTTATCCTATAATTAAAAAGGCGGTATTAAATACCGCCTTTTATTTTGTAATCCCGCTATTGTAAAATTAATAATCCGTGCTTTTTCTTACCTTGTGATAGTTTTATATTGCCGTTTTCAATGTCCGTTTCGGTAATAATATAATTTTCGTCGGTTATGACTTTATCATTTAGCTTCAAACCGGCTTGTTTAATCAAACGACGGGCTTCGCCCTTACTCGCCACAAATCCCAATGACATAAATGCATCTAAAACGCCAACGCCCTCTTTTGAACCTATCGCTGTTGGTAAATCATCACCGGCAATTCCTTTTTCAAATGTTTGAATCGCTGTTTCTTGTGCCGCTTTTGCTTCTGCTTCTCCTCGACAAATTTTCGTTGCCTCAAAAGCTAATATCTTTTTGGCCTCATTTATTTCTTTATCTTGTAATACCTCCAAACGGCGAACTTCCTCCATGGGTAAGTCTGTGAAAATGCGTAAACATTTACCAACTTCCGCATCGCCAATGTTACGGAAATACTGATAATAATTATATGCCGGAAGTTTATCTTCATTTATCCAGACAGCGTTACCTTCTGATTTTCCCATTTTTTTACCGGCAGAATCCGTTATTATCGGACTGGTAAATCCAAACAATTCCGTATCATAGCGGCGTCTTCCTAATTCTGTTCCCGATACAATGTTTCCCCATTGATCTGCTCCGGCTATTTGGGCTCGACACCCGTATTTTTGTAACAATACGCAGAAGTCATATCCTTGAAGCAGCATATAATTAAACTCAAGAAAAGACATAGGTTGTTCTCGTTCCAATCGGCTCTTTACACTATCCATTGTCAACATTCTGTTTACAGAATAACAAGTGCCTATATCTCTTAAAAATTCTAAGTAATTTATATTTTTAAACCAATCATAGTTATCTACCATCAGGGCATCATTTTTGCCTTCTCCAAACCGTAAAAACTTCATAAAAGATTTTTTTAATCCTTCAACATTATGCGCCAAAATTTCTTCACTTAAAAACGGACGTAATTTATCTTTTCCAGACGGATCTCCGATACGCGCAGTTGCGCCGCCGACTAAAGTTAGTGGCTTGTGTCCGCATTTTTGAAACCAACGGAGCATCATTAATGGAACTATATGCCCTACATGCAAACTATCCCCTGTCGGATCAGACCCTAAGTAACCCACAGCAGGAACGCCTCTTTTTTCACAATCCGCTAAGTACTCATCAAACCCTTCTTCGTTTGTACATTGATTGTAAAAACCTCTTTCATGCATTATATTCAAAAATTCTGATTTAAAACTTGTCATTTTTTCTTCCTTATTACTAAATTTTAAGTCATATTAGCATAATAAATTGATATTGCAATTACATTAAAAGGTTTTTCTTATGCTTATTCGGGGATTAAATTGCTTGGGTTTAATGGGTACGTCAACGTTTGGTGGTGTTGAACTTGCTCTTATTAAAACTGACGGTATTGATATTATTGAGCGTAAAAAAGCCTATGTCGTACCGTATTCCGATTACTTAAAAGATCTTATTAAATCTGTCTATGGTTTACAGAGAAATACACCTGAAAATGAAGAAAAACTTAAGATTGTTGATACAGAAGTTTCTGATTTCTATATCCAACTTATTAATGATTTCAAAAAAGATTGTGATGATACTGTTGACCTTATTGGAATTGATGGATTGACTATCGTTCATAACCCCAATATCCCTTATACTTATCAGCTAGGAAACGGACGATATATTGCCGCTAAAACCCAAACTAAGGTTGTTACTCACTTCAGAAATGCCGATATTTGCAGCGGAGGACAAGGAACCCCTATTTCTTCCAGTTATTTTAATGCTGTTGCTGTAGATGAAGTAAAACCGGTTGCTTATGTTAATATCAGCGGTAAATCCAGTATTACTTGGATTGGTTCTTTTGGGGAATTCGTAGGCTTTGATTGTGGACCTGGAGATAATTTTATTAATGATTGGACGGCTAAACATGCCAATATGGATAATGATTATAACGGACGATTGGCTATCTTAGGTAAAGTGCATGAGAAAATCGTAAATTCGCTTATGCATCATAAATTTTTTGCGAAATTTCCTCCTAAAGCGGCTTATACCGGTATTTTTGCAGATAAAGCAGAACATCTTGAAGGTCTTTCTTTGGAAGATGGCGCCGCTACGGCTACTGCTTTTGTTGCTGAGGCTATTTGCTATTCTATTTGTCTTTATCTTCCTGAATTACCTCAACGCGTTGTTATTTGTGGTAAAGGAGCCGCGAATCCTACATTGATCCGTTTTATCAGACAGCGCCTTCCCAATATTGACGTTGTTGTCTGTAAAGAAGTTGATATTCCTGTTGATACCGTTAATGCGGAAATTAGTGCTTTTTTAAGCGCCAGAACTATATACTCCTTACCTATAACGTTTCCGTCTACTACCGGTGTTGCTCAACCTATGCCCGGAGGTGAAATTTATGAAGCAAACTAAAAAATCTAAGTGTTTGATTAATTCCATAACTTTGGAAACTGTTTGTAAACAATATGGCGAAACAATTGCTGTCGATAATGTTTCTTTTCAGACTTTTCATGGAGAAGTTATTGCTCTCTTGGGTCCTAACGGTGCTGGTAAATCGACCTTAATGAATATGATTTCAGGCTTTTTAGCACCTTCTTCCGGACATATTTGGGTTAATGAAAAAGATGTCGATGTTGATAGTATTGCAACTAAAAAAGATGTCGGTTTTTTACCCGAGGGCGCTCCTATGTATACTGATATGTCTGTTGCTCTGTTCTTAAAATATATGATTGAACTGAAACTTAACCTTTCCGAAACAGAACAATTTTCAAAGGTTCAAATAAAAAAAATATATGACGATGAGTTTCTTCGTATCATTAATTTAGCTAAAATTACAGATGTTTTGCATAAAAAAATCGAGACCCTTTCTAAAGGATACCTAAGACGCGTCGGCTTTGCACAAAGTATTATCGGAAATCCGCCAATCCTTCTTTTGGATGAACCTACCGACGGACTGGATCCTAATCAGAAGGAACATATGAGGCAGTTAATTAAAAATATGAGTAAAGATAAAACTATTTTGATTTCCACTCATCTTCTTGATGAGGCTGAAACCGTTGCTTCGCGAATTATTTTGATTGATAAAGGTAAAATTGTTGCTGACGGAGATATTAAGTCTATTTTGAAGATTGCAAAAAAAGATAACCTTGCTGACGCTTTTCAGACGCTTACACATTCGGAGGATGACTGATGAATAGTATTAAAACCATTATACGCTACGAATTAATCCGATATTTCTTATCCCCGCTGGCTTATGTTTATCTTGTCAGCTTTTTGCTTCTAAGCGGTTCTTGCGCTATTTATTTTGGGCATTTTTTTGCTGACGGAAATGCTATTCTTTGGGGATTGTTTGATTATCAACCTTGGGTTTATCTTCTTTTTATTCCGGGTATCGCCATGCGCTCTTGGGCTGAAGAATTTCGCTCTAAAAGTATTGTGCAAATATTAACTGTTCCGGTTTCTGTTACTGATTTAGTTTGGGGTAAATTTTTAGCTTCTTGGCTTTTTGCTGTTTTTGCAATTTTGTTGACTTTTCCTTTTTGGATTACGGTTAATCTTTTGGGAAATCCTGATAATACCGTTATTTTTATCAGTTATATCGGTTGTTTTATTCTTGCCGGTGCAATGCTTGCTATTTCTCAAACAATGTCAGCTTTAACCAAAAGTCCTGTTATTGCTTTGGTTTTAGCGGTTTTTGTTAATCTTCTCTTTTTTTGGAGCGGGTTTGATTATGTTCTATTTTGGGCGAGGGAACTTTTTAATGATGTCATTGTTGATACTATTGTTTCTTTTAGCTTCTTAACTCATTTCGCTTCTCTCAGTCGTGGTTTGGTTGAGTTGAGGGATTTAATCTTTTTTGCTTCTTTAATTGTTTTCTTTAACTTAATTACTATCGCTGTTATTAGCTTAAAAACTAAGGGAGCTTCCGGATTGATTTCTTCTTCCAGCTTAAAACATGGTTCTTTGGTCCTTATCCTTTTATTTATTGGCTTTTTTGGTGTTAATGTTATTGCCAATAATATTTTTAGACAACTTAGCTATGATTTTACCGAAGATAAATATTTAAGTTTAACTAAAAATACTAAAGATATTTTGCGGAAACTAGACCGTCCTATTACGGCAAAACTTTATTATTCCCCTATTCTTGGACAGCGTAATCCCGAAATAAGACAGATATTTGACCAGATTAAATTAATCTTAAAACAATATAAAACTTATTCTAATGGAAAATTTGATTATAAAATATATATGCCATCTTTTCTGGATAAAACTGAAGATAGAGCTTTAGCTGAAGGTTTGCAACCTATTCCCCTTATCGATATTAATCAAAATGCTCTTTTTGGTATTAGTTTCTCCGATACGCTTATGAATAAAACGGTTATTCCGTTCTTCTCCATAGAACGGTTACCTTTTTTAGAGCAGGATTTAACGACTAATATTTATAAAATGCAGCATAAAAAGAAATCCTTGGGAATTTTAAGTACTCTTCCTCTTCGGGGAAATATTCGACAAGATAACGTTCTTATGAATAAATGGGAAATCATTAAATATATCGAAGATTTTTATGATGTTACGTTTATATCTTCCCCAGAGGACTTTAATCAAAAATTTGATGTGTTTATGCTCGTACATCCTTATGCTCTTACTGATGATATTATTGAAAAAATTAAACAACAAAATAAGGTCTTACTCCTTATGGATGTTGCTGATGATGCTTCACGCCTTTATTCTCCTATGGGGGGACAATTCCATTCTTCCGATTTGGGTTCGCTTGCCGATTATTGGGGAATTCAATTTTATGATTTAGGGGTTGCCGCTGATTTTGATAATTCTATTATGGTTGATGAAACCGTTAATTATAAAACAAATCCTTCCTTTACGCAAGATTTGTTGCAATTTAAAGTTACTCCGGATGATTTTAATCCTAATCACCGTACTACCTTTAAATTAAATAGTATCTTATTTTCTTCTGCCTCTATGGTTATGCCTAAAGAAGGTGCCGATGTTTTGTACTTCCCTTTAATTAAAACCAGCAAAAATTCCGCGCTAATGAATGTTTTATTGGCTAAAAAAGGCAAAAGCCCTCGGGAAGTTTTAGCGCAGTATTCTCCTGGAAATTCCGTTATCGTTATTGCTGCCGAATTTCTGAGTAATGACCCGAAGAAACCTTTTGATATTATCGCCGTGGGTGATACTGATTTTATATATGATAATTTTTGGGCTCGCGAATCTAGATTTTTAGACACAACTTATCATATTCCTTTATTCGATAGTGCTAATTTTATTCTTAACGCCTTGGATTATTTAACAGATAATGATGATTTAATCAGTTTGCGAGGAAAAACGGCTAAACGCCGTCCATTATCTTTAGTCGATAATATGCGCAAAATGAATCTATATCGCTATAAACTAAAAGAAATCGATATTTTTGATGCTATAAATGCAGCTAAACAAGGATTGGCTGAAGTTGTCGCTAAAAAGAATTTTGAAGAAAGAGATACTTTTACTTCGGACGAATTGGCCGTTATCGGAAATATTCGTTCTGAAATTAATAATTTACGGCAAGATTTAAGTTTATTGAAACTTAATGCAAATCAAGATATCTCTCTTTTGGATATTAAAGTTAAGTTTTTTAATATTTACTTTATTGCTTTATTGATTGTCTTAATTGTTATTTTCTTCAATATCTATAAAAGAAAGGATAATTTGCATAAATTTAAAGATATTTTTTATTTTGATAAAAATTTATTGAAATTGACTCTTGCTGTTTCCCTTATTGTGGCTTGTGCTCTATTTAGTGTATATCTCGAAAATAAAAATAATATCTCTGAATATGAAGATGTTTCTGTTTTCAAAAATTTTAATCAGAAACTTAATGATATTGATGTTATAAAACTCCAAAATGCGGATTCTTCTTTAACTTTTGAAAAAATTAATGGTATTTGGACTCTTAAAGAGTATCCTGAATTACCTGTTTATCAGGAGAGAATCAGACATTTTCTTGTTACGGTTAGTAATATGACTTATTATGAGAAAAAATCTGATAAAGTTGCCGATATGAAATATTTTGGCTTTTCTCCGTTGGAAAATAAAGCATCTCCGATGATTTCTGTTAATCTAACTGATAACGAGGGAAAAGATATTGCTGACTTTGATATCGGTTGGTATGATTTGGATTTAGGCAGAGGTTCTAAATCTGCGTTTATTCGTCTGCAAAATAAATTTCAAGTTTGGCTTGTTGAAGCTGATTTTTATGACCTATCCTTAAATGTAAATAATTGGACTTATAACAGCTTATGGAATTTACGTTTCGGAAGACTTATTAGTTTTAATGGTGTTTCCGATGATAAGCCTATTATGAATTTTGCTAAAACACTTTTAAACTCATATTACTCGAACATCGGTGAAAAAGTTGAAGCCGTCAAATTAGCTTCCGTACAAATTAAAGCTGAGTATAATAATCTTTTAGATATTGTTTTTTATAAATCTTCCGATGATAAATATTTTGTGGAGTATGTTTTCTTAACTCAACCGAGTGGCAAACATTTGGTCCTTTTTGAAAAGTATGTACGCGGAAAATTTTTGCAAATATCTAAAGAAACTTGGAAAGATATAAAAAATGCTATCGAATCAAAATGATAATTTTTTGAAGAAATCTGCAGCTGTTGCCGGTGTTTCTTTGGCGGTTATGCTTATTTGTCTCAAATTTTTTGCCTTCTTAAAAACAGATTCTTTGGCTATATTTTCTTCTTTAGCTGACAGCGTTACTGATTTGTTCGCTTCAATGGTATCTTTTATTGCAGTTTATTTTTCTACAAAGCCCGCTTCAAAAAGTCATCGATACGGCTATGGAAAAACAGAGGCATTAAGTGCTTTTTTGCAGGCCATTTTCGTAGGAGCTTCTGGCGTATTTGTTATTGTCGACGGTATCAAAAGACTTATCTCGCCCGTTGTTATTGAAAAAACAGATGTTGGTATTTTTATTATGCTTTTTAGCATCTTTGCTACCGTGATTTTGGTCTTGTTTCAAACGTATGTCGCTAATAAAACTAACTCTCTTGCCATTAAGGCCGATCGTGCTCATTATACCGTGGATTTTTTAACGAATTCGGCTGTGGTGGTTTCTTTAGTTTTGGTGCATTTTTGGGGATTTGTTTACTTTGACGTTATTGCTGCCTTATTTATATCAATTTATCTTCTTTATAATGCTTATGAGCTTGCAGCTGAAGCTATTGAACAAATTACCGATAAAGAACTTTCTCCCGAAATTCGGCAGAAAATTCATGATATTGTAGCTACTAGCCCAGGAATTCATGGTATGCATGATTTAAGAACTCGTAGCTTAGGGGATATTTATTGCTTTGAACTTCATTTAGAAATTGATGGTAAAATTTCTTTATTTGAAGCTCATGAATTTGCTGATGCGGTTGAGCATCAAATTATGAAAGAATTTCCTGGGTGTCAGGTTATTATTCATCAAGATCCTTATGGAATCCATGAAGATCGTTTAGATCATCAAATTGAAGGTTCTTGTCGCCTTTAATGCTTTTGTTCTTGAATTTTTTTAGATTTTAATTGCCCACATGCCGCCAGTATGTCTTGTCCACGGGCGACTCTTATGGGGGCTGCGAATCCGGCTTTCTCAAGTATTTGAGAAAAGCTTTCTACATTTTTTCGTTCGCTTGGTGCAAAACCGCATCCCGGCCATGGATTAAACGGTATTAAATTAAATAATGCTCTTATTTTGTATTTTTTTAGCAAGGTGATTAATTCTTGCGCATGCTCCGGTTTATCGTTTATATCTTTTAATAGCAAATACTCGAACGTTATATATCGGCTATGATCCCCTTTCTGATATTCCGCGCAGGCTTTCATAACTTCCTCAATGCGAAATTTATCATTTATTGGCATTATTTGTGAGCGAATTTGATTATTTGGAGCATGAAGAGATATCGCTAAACGAACTCCAGTTTTTTGCATGGCTTCTACAATTTTGGGCGCAATCCCTGATGTTGACATGGTGACGCGTCGTCTTGAAATTCCTATTCCTTCACAATCTGTAATTATATTTAATGCTTTTGCAACATTATCTAAATTATTTAGGGGCTCGCCCATGCCCATAACTACAATATTCGACAGATAGCGCGTTTCATCTGTCGGACTCGGCCATTCTCCATAGGCATCCCTTGCTACCATAAATTGACCGACAATCTCACCTACTGTTAAATTTCTTGTAAACTTCTGACTTCCGGTATGACAGAATCTACACCCCATCGCGCATCCAACTTGTGTTGATATACAAACAGCTCCCCTATCCTTCTCCGGTATATAAACCATTTCAACGCGTTCTTTATCTTTGAATTCCAATAACCATTTATGTGTCTTGTCAACAGATATTTGTTCTGCAACAATCGTGGGACGTGTTATTGTATATTTTTCTTGCAACTTATTGCGTAAATTTAATGATAAATTGCTCATTTCATTGAAATCTGTTACGCCTCGAAAATATATCCATTGCCATAATTGTTTGGCGCGAAACTTTTGTTCGCCTAATTTTTCTATTTCTTCGTATAACTCTTCTTTGCTTAAGTTTGTTAATTCTGTTTTATCTGTCATTTATTTACACTTTGCGCTAATTGCTTTGTATGCATTACTAAATCCCGCCAGGGAATATGTATCTTTGGTCTTTGTTCCTCTTGAAGAGGTGCCCTCTACTATCATTCTTTGCCCTCTTTTCATGGCTTCTACCAATTTTTTATCGGTCGATGTATCCGGAGCCCATGCGTTATCTCCGTTGGTAAATAAATTATTGAAAGCTGTCGTCCCTATTTTTACAACAACATTTGATCCTTTTTTATAATCATATCCGGCCACAAAATTAACAACATTATAACTTTTATCTGCCGGTCTATGCGTTACTACGGCATAAATATCGCCTCTTTTTTTGTAATTCCCTTCATCCTTTTTGGGTGTCGATGCCATGTAACATACCAGATTCTTTCCTTCTTTATAGGAATATGCAGTCCAATCTCCATATTCTCCTAATTCTGTTGGAACATTGCTTGCTTGCGCTGTCGCTGACAATATTATTGATATAAATAAAATTACATACTTTTTCATGATATTATTTCCTAAAAAATCAACTTTGTTATACTATAATTAAGATATTTATAATAAACAATTAACAAGTTTCACAAAATGATAAATCTAAAGGTTATACGATGTTTCATCCTGAATATATCAATCCTGCAAAATTAATTACTAATGCAGATATCTTAAAATTATTTGAACTTGTTGAAAAACATGGTGGAGTGCTTCGTTTTGTCGGTGGTGCGGTCAGAGATGCTATTGCCGGAATTGAGCGGTCTGACGTCGATTTGGTTACGGATATGTCGCCTGCTGAATTTTCTGATATGTGCATTGATGAAGGCATAAAATGCGTACCCATCGGAATCCAATTCTTTACAACAGGGGTTATTGTTAATAATAGTTTCTTTAAAGTTACTTCTCTATCTTCTGAAGATGAAAATAGTAAAGATGAATGGAAAAACGATGCCGCTCAGCGCGATTTGACCATAAACGCAGTTTATGCCGATGATAAAGGTAATGTTTTTGATTACTATAATGGTATAAAAGATCTTGAACAAGGAAATATAAAATTTATAGGTTCGCCTCAGAAAACTATTGAAAATGATTATATCCGTATAATGAGATTCTTTAGATTTTGTGCTATGTTTGGAAAACATGTCGATCCTAAATCGTTAGAGGCTTGCATTAGAAATAAAGAGTTTTTACATAAAGTTTCCTTAGAAAAAATTAAGGAAGAATTGTTTAAAATTATTATGGCACCTAATGCCGTCGCGGCTTTAAAACTCATTTTTGATAATAATATTCTAAATTTTTTAATTGCTCCCCCCAAGAATCTTGATAATCTTAGTTTATTAGATTCTTTAATTGGCAAGCTGGGTATTTCCAAAAGTATAATTAGAAGAATTTATGTTATGTTTCAGCCTGATGTTAAAAGAGCTAATAGATTAGCAGATATTTTTCGTTTAACTAAAGAACAAAAAGAACATTTAATTGAATTATGTAAGGCACGTATAACGTCGCAATCATTTAAAGACACCGTTTCCATTCGTCAGGCGTTATTTAAGTATGGAAAGGAAATTTGTATTGATAAGTGGTTGTGCTTAAATTTAGATAATACTAATTCCGATTTTGTAAAATCTATTTTAAATACACTGTACAAAACAAATACACCATCTTTTCCGCTATCCGGAAAAGATCTTATTGATTTAGGCGCAGACACAAAACTTATTGGACTATATCTAGACGGATTAAAAAAAGATTGGTTCGAAGGAGGATGTTTTTCAAGTAAAGAGGACTTAATTGAAAAATATAAAGCAATATTTTAAATACATTGTTTTTATATAACAAACCAATCAACAAAACAACGTTAAAACAATATTTTAACAAATCGTTCGTTTTTTAGCCATATAATGGGGAATTTTGTTTTTTTCAATATAACATTCGCAAAAACATTCTTTTCTTATCAGCGTTAAAAAAATCAGCTTTATTATGCTTTATAAAAAAAACGGCTTAAGTTTTATACATATAGCCATTTTTAATTTTATAATATTATTTATACTTCATTAAAAGTATCTCAAAAACTGCTCTGTTATTGAGATTTTAATTAGTCTTATTTCTCTCAAAAATTTCTAATATTTGATTCAGCTCGGCAGGATTTTTATATTCAATAGTAATTTTTCCTCTATCATTTTCTCCTGCATTGATTTTTACTTTCATACCAATATTTTTAGATAAATCTTTCTCCAATTCTTTTAGACTTGGATCTTTTTTTATACTTTTACTTATTTGAGTCAGAGCATTATTTTTTATTTTATTTACCAGATCTTCTGTTTGGCGAACCGTTAAACCTTTATCTATAATTTTTTGAGCTATTTCTTCAGCATTATCTAGTCCTATTAAAGCTCTTGCATGTCCGGCGCTTAAGCTATTATTTTTTATCATTTCTTGAATTGATGTTGGCAAACTCAATAATCTTAATGTATTTGTTATATAGCTTCGTGATTTACCTATAATTTGCGATAACGCTTCATGTGTATGTGAAAATTCATTAATTAAACGATTAAAACCTTCCGCCTCTTCTATTGCAGTCAAATTTTCGCGTAATAAATTTTCAATTAATGCAACTTCGAGAACTTCTTGATTGTCTAATTCTTTCTCAATAACAGGAACCTCATTTAATCCAGCTAATTTTGAAGCTCTCCAGCGACGCTCTCCAGCGATTATTTCATATTTATCACCATTTTTTCTAACTAGTAAAGGTTGCAATACGCCTTTTTCTTTAATCGAATTAACGAGAGCATCTAACGCGTCTTGATTGAATTCTTTGCGAGGTTGATATTTACTCGGTTCCAAGTTATCAACTCGTATTGTTTTTATTCCTGCTTCAGATACGTCTCCAGCATTTATGCTGTCCAGATTAAAACTTAAATCATCTTCACCTAAAAGAGCTTCTAACCCTCTTCCTAATCCGTGTTTCTTGTTTATAGACATATCTATATCTCCTTTTCTCTCTTTAAAACTTCTTTTGCTAAATTTAAATAAGCCTTTGCTCCGTTACTTTTAAAGTCATAAATCAATACAGGTTGACCATGGGACGGGGCTTCAGAAATTCGGACACTTCTTGGTATAACAGTTTTATACACTTTGCTTCCAAAATATTTGCGGACATCGGTTTCAACCATTTGACTGAGATTGTTTCTTTTATCAAACATTGTTAAAACTATGCCTTGCAAATCAAGTTTGGAATTAAAATTCTTTTTGATTATATTAATATTCTTTATTAAATCGGTTAATCCTTCAAGTGCCAGAAATTCACTTTGTAGCGGAACAATAACGGAATCGGATGATACTAATGCATTTATTGTTATTAGATTCAAAGACGGAGGACAATCTATCAAAATATAATCATATTTTCCGCTTAACATATTTAATGCATTCTTTAATACATACTCTCTTTTATTCACATCTATCAACTCAATTTCTGCAGCCGCCAATGCCGGTGCAGAAGGCAATATATCAAATTTTTTGATATCTGTTTTCACAATTGCATCTTCTGCGTTGCAGTTATTTATCATCAAATCATATGTCGAAAATAAACATTTATTTTTATTGATACCTAATGATGTTGTCGCGTTTCCTTGCGGATCCATATCTAAAATAAGTACACGCTTTCCTATCGCAGCCATGGCTGTCGCAATATTCACAGCTGTTGTCGTCTTGCCAACTCCACCCTTACGATTGGCTATAGATATAATTTTTACCATTACAATTTTCTCCTTAAATCGCTTATGCGTAAAATTTTTCCAACATCGCTAGTATCACTGTTATAAACTTCATATTTATATGACCAACTTTTTTGAGCTTCCATATTTTCTAACGACCAATTTTCACCTTTAGGTAAAATTAATTTTGTTTCTTTTTTACAAAAAGGTTTTGCATATTCTAGAAGTTTTGGTAAAGAAGCCAATGCTCTTGACGTAATAATATCAACTTTCTCAATATTTAAATTTTCTATTCTTATTTGATGTATATCCATCTTTAGACTTAATTCTTCATTTACTGTTTGTAAGAAAGTTACTTTTTTACCAATACTTTCAACTAAATTTATTTTTAATTCAGGATATAACTCTTGGCAAGCTACAGCTAAAACAACACCGGGAAATCCTGCTCCGGATCCTAAATCTAATAATATTTTATCTTTTGCTGATATGTGTTTTATTAACTGAAGAGAATCGACTATATGTCTTTCCCAAACAGTAGCTTCCGTCGATTTACTTATTAAATTAAACTTGCTATTCCACTCCAAAACCAGAGCCTCATAGCTTTTTAATTTTTTATATGTTTCATGTGAAACATTGTATGTTTTAACTATATCAATCATGCTGATTATACTATTTTACGATTTTAGCTTTGTGTATTAAAAAATTGACTTATAAACATATAATGTTTATTCTGTGTTTTCGGGCTCTAATTTTTATCAATATTTTTTAGTTCTTTCAAATAAATTATTTATAAAAAAATAACATTAAATAAAACTCTCTTGCTTTGCGAAATATTTTTCTCCTTGTGTGCCTAATTTAATTTTCACAAACATTTTTCTTCGCAGCATTTTTCTAATTTATTTTTTTGTGTCAGATTTGTTTCTTTATGTTCCTATACTTTAAATACATTGTTTTTTTTATTTAAAATCATAATCTCACACAACTTACATAGTCGCATTATTTTTACTCACTTAACCTTAATTGTTTTTCATATATCCCAAAATCGCCATAATTGCTGCGGGAGTTACACCTGATATTCGAGACGCCTCCCCAATCGTTTCCGGTCGAACCTTATCAAGTTTACTAACCATCTCCCGTGATAAACCTCCGATTTTGGTATAATCTATATCCTTCTTTATTTTTATTCCTTCATCTTTTTTGAATAATTCAATATCACTATTTTGCCGTTTCATATACCCTGCATATTTTGCTTCTATACATATTTGCTCATAAACATCTTTTGAAACTGTCTTGAATTCTGGAAACAATGCATTAATTGTTTCACGTGAATCATCGTCGCAACCTAATAAATTAAAAATTGTTTTCTTTCCACCTTCTTTTTTTATTGGTAGCTTAAAATTGTCAATATCTTTTGATTGTATATAATGCTCTTTGGCATATTTCATAAATTTCTCTAATTCCTCTCTCTTCCTTTTAAATACACTGTATCTACTCTCATTCACACAGCCAATATTATATCCTTTTTCAGTTAATCGTAAGTCAGCATTATCAGCTCTTAAGTATAAACGATATTCAGAACGAGATGTAAACATACGATAAGGTTCATCGACACCTTTCGTTATTAAATCATCAATCATTACTCCGATATATCCTTCACTTCTATCTATAACAAACTCTTTACCTTTATCTAAAGCATTTAAAGCGGCATTTATTCCGGCAACAATTCCTTGAGCTCCAGCTTCTTCATATCCAGTTGTTCCATTTATTTGTCCAGCTAAATACAAACCGTCAACTTTCTTAACTTTAAGACAGTGATTCAACTCAAGTGGATCAACATAATCATACTCTATAGCATATGCATATCTGGTGATTTTTACATTCTCCAATCCTTTTATAGTATGAATAAATTCTTCTTGAACATCCGCCGGCAAAGATGTTGAAATACCATTTGGGTAAACAATATTTGTATTATACCCTTCAGGCTCTAAAAATATTTGATGGCTTGTCCTATCTGCAAATTTTACAAGTTTATCTTCTATGCTTGGGCAATATCTTGGTCCAATCCCCGTTATTAAACCGGAAAACAACGCACATTTTGAAAAATTATCACGTATAATTTTATGTGTTTTTTCATTCGTCGCTGTTATGTAACATTTAATCTGAGGCTGATCTAAATGCTCCGTTAAAAAAGAAAAAGGCGTTGGACTTTTGTCCCCCTTTTGTGTATCCAATATATTCCAATTAATCGTGTCACCATCTAATCTGGCAGGTGTACCCGTTTTTAGACGTCCAACCTTTAACCCTGCCGATTTTAAATACGCTGTTACGCCTTTACAACTTACATCATTTATACGCCCTCCTATTGATGTTTGATGTCCTGTAAACATTATTCCATTAAGAAAAGTTCCAGTTGTTAGTACAACGGATTTTGCATAAAAACATTTTTCATTATCAAGTTTTATTCCTTTAATTACTCCGTTATCTAGAATTAAATGCTCTACGTTTCCTTCAATTATATCTAGGTTTTCTTGTTTACCTAAAGTCTCTTGCATAAATTTTTTATATAGATCTCTATCTGCTTGAGCCCTTGGACCTCGTACTGCTGGTCCTTTTGATGAATTTAATAAGCGGAATTGTATACCTGCTTTATCAATTACACGCCCCATTACTCCATCTAACGCATCTATTTCACGAACTAAATGTCCTTTACCTAATCCTCCAATAGCAGGATTACATGACATTTCTCCTATGGTTGATATCTTATGTGTTATTAATGCTGTTTTTGCACCCATTCTTGCTGCTACAGCACACGCTTCGCATCCGGCATGTCCGCCACCTACTATCAATACATCGTATTCGTTCATTTTTAATCCTTATTATCTTAAAATTTGTGGAAATTCTAATGCAATTGTCTTTTTTTTCAAGTGTTATATTTATTAATATTTTATTGCTCCTTTTTATATAAATTATTGACAAATAAAACTTTTGATTTATTTTACTTTATAAATCAACTTTTAATAGGTGTATTATGAATATAACTCAAGAATCAATAACTATAAAAAAATATTCTCTTGTTAAAGGCATACTTACTAATTCTTGTAATAAAAAATTTTTTAATCAAATAGATGCTCTTATTTTAAAAAAATATTTTGACAATGCTTACGAGTATTCCCTAACAGAAAATATAGAAAGAATTAATGCTCATAATTTATCGTTTAACGATATCAATAAAATTATAGATAATTTTATGTGTTGCGTTGAAAATCTATCTATTTTTCACAATCGTAGTTTATTTGAAATGGTAAAACTTTCTTTTTTGCCTTCGAAAAAATTAAATAGAGTTATTTCAATTGATACTTACGCTAAATTGGCAGCATATTTACATTATGTTTCACATGAAACAAATAAATTAAGTTTTGATTTTTTAATCCTAAGAATAACCGATAATTTATTATTAAAAATAAAAAATATTAATAATACAGATTTATCATCTACTTATAATAAATTAAAATCTGCTATCTTGGATAAAATGATTATCTACGCTTATACCCCAGAAAAAAGAGGAAATGAAGCAACTATTTTATGTTGGATTGATAGATTATTATATGCTGTTATTGAAAAAGAAATAGATCTAGATTCTTTTATCATTTTATCTAAAAAAATTTTAGAAATAACGTCTAAATCAATTTATATTTATTGGAAGTTAATAAATGCTATCGACTACCTATTATCTCAAAAGGATTATCATTCTTTCTCCAGTCTTAGAAAATATAAATCAGATTTGCAAAAATATATTGATGAAAAATATTTATATCTCAATTTATCAACGGATGAATTGCAAAATATCTTCGTTAGTCTTCTAGCTAAACAAAATATTGTAAAAGAAGATTATTATTCTTTTTTTGAAGTATTAGCATCTTTTGCAAAAAAATCAGCTAGTAATAAATTATTTTGCCTTAAGTTATGTGACTATTTATTATATTTTAACCAGAAAAAACAAATCTTTGGTTATCGCTTTATTCGTAAATATTTTGTAGATGTATTACTTTCGTTATTTCATAAAAATGATTTGATAAATGTAAAAAATAAAGAACTGCAAATGCTAATTGAATTGTGGTTTAATGATGCTTTTTTTTGTTTTGAAAGAAAAAGGTTGCTTTTTAGTATTGTTAATATTCTTAAATCTATTAATACTAATGATGCTAAATTAAGTCATAATAATTTTTATAAATATTGTGATATTTTAGATTATATTTTAGCAACCAGCCATGATAATGACTTTGCTGATATTATTGATTTTTTAGCTTTCAATAATGAAAATAAAAGCAAAATTGCAAAATACTTTAAGCTCACCAATTTGCGCAAAAATATTTAAATACACCGTTATTTTCCTATACAAAAACTTCCAAAAATATTGTTTAGTATTTCACTAACTTCAACACATCCTGTTATTTTTCCAATAGCTCTGCAGGCAAGTCTGATATCCTCCGTAGCAAGTTCTATTTCTTTATCTAAATTAAAAATCTCAAGATTTTCTAGACACTCTTCAAGAGCCTCCCTATATCTCATTCTGGTTATTAAACAATTTGAAGATAAAGAAAAATTATCTTTTATAGTTTCTATAATGGCAGTTGTCAGAATATCAATTCCTTGATTGTATTTTGCAGATATTTTTATATGGTTCTTTTTTTCTATATTATTCTTAAGTGATACTTTATCGATTTTATTTGCTACATAAAATACCTTTCCGTGAAAATCTTTTAGAGCTTTAAATTCACTGTTTTTATTCGTAGAAGCATCATATAATGCGATTACGATATCGGCTTCGGATATTTTTTCTTTAGCAATTTCTATTCCTTGTTTTTCTATAGGATTCTCAGTTTCTCTTATCCCGGCTGTATCAGTTATTATTACAGGATACCCCCCCATATCTAAATTTATATCTATTGCATCACGCGTTGTACCGGCTATATCCGATACAATAACAGCGTTTCTTTTAACCAATGCATTTATTAAACTTGACTTTCCCGCATTCGTTTCTCCGGCAATTACTATGCGAAAACCATTTCTTAAACGCTCATTAACATTGTTTTTTTGTAAATGTTTTGCTATTTCTTTTTTCACTTTAAATACAGTGTTTAAAATATCTTCACTCAAATTTTCAGGTATATCTTCTTCCGGGAAATCAATAAATGCTTCAAGATATGTTAAAACTTTTACCAAATCTTCACGCCATGATGTATATAAATATCTTAAGTTTCCTTCCATTTGTTGCAATGCATATTTTTGCTGCATAGATGTTTCTGCATCAATTAAATCAGCAAGACCTTCTGCCTCCGTTAAGTCCATTTTTTGATTATAAAACGAACGTTTTGAAAATTCTCCAGGCTCAGCTAATCGAACATTATCAAATTCACTTAGCGCATCCAAAATGCTTGATAGTACAGCTTTTGAACCGTGACATTGTATTTCGGCAATATCTTCGCCTGTAAAAGAATAGGGGGCCTTAAAGTATATAACCAATGCTTTATCCAAAAGTTCTTGTGTATTCTTTTTCTTTATGTCGGTAAAGTAAGCATGGCGTTGCTTAATCGTTGCAATATTTATATTTGTCATTTGCGATATTACATTCAGAACCTCTTCACCTGAAATTCTTATTACGGCAACACCTGACTTTCCATAAACAGTCGATAAAGCATATATTGTTGATGAAGACATTTTTACTCCTTTTCTTTTTTTTCTTATAAGTAGCTTTTTTTGTATATTACGCAATAAAAATTTATTTCTCTATATAAAATTATTCAAATTTTAATGTTTCTGATTTTATTTTGTTTCTGAAAGGAGATCAGATGAATTCGGTTCGTATTGCTTTCTTTGATATTGCTAAATTTATTGCCATGATGATGGTTATTTTAGGACACTTTGGTGTACCGGATATAAATCGATTTGTTTTTACTTTTCATATTCCTCTTTTTTTTCTTATCAGTGGATATTTTTTTACCCCTTATGAAAAAACTTTTTCTCTTTTGAAAATTAAAGCCAGGCAGCTTCTTGTTCCCTATTTGACTGTCATGTTTGCTGTTATTTTTATTTATATCTGTCAAAATTTTCTCGAAGGATATTCGGCTAAAAATACACTAATAGGGGTTATGGATTATTTTATCGGCTATTTATATGGTAGCGGTTATATTGATGACTTTTTAGGACAGCATATCGAAATTGTCGGACCGATTTGGTTTTGTTTAGCTCTTTTTTGGGATTTTATTTTACTTAATTACTTCTTAAAAACTAAACATCCTTTTGTGGGAATCTTATTATGTTTTACGGTTGGATATGTATCAAGCTTTTTTATATGGCTTCCGCTTAGTATTCAATCTGCTCTGACATCTTTGCTTTTTTTCTATTTGGGATATCAATCTAAAATTCACGATTTTTTCAATAAATCTATCCATGTGTCGCGAATTTTACCCTTATTGTGTATTTGGGGGGTTGGATTAAGTTATGGTAGTCAATTTCTAATTGTGCAAAATTTTGCGGTTTCTTTAGTTAGTGATGTTATTGTTGCTCTCGCCGCTTGTTATTTGGTTTTACTTTATTGCCAATGGTTAGAACATAATACTAAATCTGCAAAAATTATGGCTTTTTTGGGGAGATACACAATTGTTATGCTTTGTTTTCATAGTATTGATGTCAATATTATGCCGTGGAATGAATATTTCAAAACGCCAAATACAACCAGTACTGTTATTTTGATAAAAATATTGATTACTTTTATTAAATTTTTGTTTCCTATATTTGGCGCTTTAATTGTTGCAAAATCTTCAATATTAAGGAAATTCTTTGCTTTGAAAAATTAGCTGTTCATATTATCAAAGAAATCGCGGTTATCTTTCGATTGACGCAACTTATCAAGTAAAAATTCCATTCCGTCGGTCATACCCATTTGCATCAAAACACGGCGCAATACCCACATTTTTGTTAAAGTTGCTTTATCAACCAGTAATTCTTCTTTTCTGGTGCCTGAACGTGTTATATCAATTGTCGGGAATAATCGCTTATCCGTTAATTTTCTATCCAAGATAATTTCTGAGTTACCTGTTCCTTTGAATTCTTCAAAAATAACTTCATCCATTCTTGAACCGGTATCTATCAAAGCGGTTGCAATTATTGTTAAAGAACCTCCTTCTTCAACATTTCGAGCTGCACCTAATAATCTTTTCGGGCGTTGTAGAGCATTCGCATCTACGCCACCCGTTAAAACTTTTCCAGATGATGGTAAAACCGTATTATAAGCTCTACCTAAACGAGTTATTGAATCCAACAAAATGACAACATCTTTTTTAGTTTCAACCAAACGTTTTGCTTTCTCTATAACCATTTCTGCAACTTGCACATGACGAACAGCTGGTTCATCAAAAGTTGACGATATAACTTCTCCTTTAACTGAACGTGTCATATCAGTAACTTCTTCGGGGCGTTCGTCTATTAATAAAACTATTAAGTAAATTTCCGGATGATTTATTGCAATGGCATGCGCTATATTTTGCAACATTACCGTTTTACCAGTTCTAGGCGGAGCGACGATTAATCCGCGTTGTCCTTTTCCTTGCGGTGATATTAAATCAATAACTCGTGTTGTATAATCCTTTTCTCCGCAAATTATATCAAAATTCAGTTTTTCCGTCGGATATAGCGGTGTTAAATTATCAAAATTTATGCGCAGTTTAGATTTTTCCGGATCATCGTAGTTGATTGTATTTATTTTAGTTAGCGCGAAATATCTTTCATTTTCTTTTGGGGCTCTAATTTCGCCTTCAACAGTATCTCCGGTTCTTAATCCATAGCGTTTAACTTGTTGAGGGGATACATATATGTCGTCTGCTGATGCTAGATAATTTGATTTTGATGAACGTAAAAAACCAAAACCGTCTTGCATTACTTCTATAACACCATCGCCATAAAGTATGTGATCGTCTTCAGCAACTTTTTTCATAATGGCAAAAATTAAGTCTTGAACACGCATGGATGATGCGTCTTCTACTCCCAACTCTTCCGCTTGACTTAAGAGTTGTTTGGGAGATTTATCCTTTAAATCTTTTAAATGCATGGATTAAACCTATTGGGTAAGAATTTTTTAAGAATTTAATGTTAGTTTCTTTATAAGAGTTTTTTTTAAGATGTCAATTTAAAATGTTTTTTTGAAAAGTTTTGTTTTTTCTTTCAAAAGGGGGGTAGTTTTAGGTGATGTCGAAAAGTTATAAACAGGAAAAAGTGCCAAACATTTATTTTTAAATAATTTTTTTGTTATTTGTTTATCCTTGTTAATTGTGTTGATAACTTTTTTGTAAACAGTTTTTTGCAGATTTTTTTGTAGTTGTTTAAAAGGCTGTGCAGGACTCCAAAAATTTGTTTTAAAATCAATTTTTTGATTAAATCGTTTTTCTTGTGGGTAAAGGTAACTTATCAACATATTTCACAAGATGGAATAAGTTCCTAAAAAATGTTTATAACTTGGGTTTATTTTTTGGCTTAATGGTGATTATTTGTTAATTGTTTTTTAAACAGTTTAGTTATGCACAGAGTTGCTTCTTTTTGTGCATAAAAATAAAATTTGAGGATGACATGATTTTTGTTGCTATTACGGGTTCTATTGGATGTGGCAAGACAACAGTTGCTCATATCTTAAGAAAACTAGGTTATTTGGTTTATGATGCGGATAAATGGGTGAAATTTTTATATTTTAAACAAGATTTTTTGTGTGAAATTCAGAAAAATTTTCCGCAGGTTTTTGTGAATGGAATTTTTAATAAAAAAATGTTGCGCACTGTTGTTTTTCAAAATCCTAAACAATTGAAAATTCTTGAAAATCTAATCCATCCTTTTTTAACAAAAAAATTACGACAAATTATTCGTTATCGGCGTAATGAAGGAATTGTTTTTTTTGAAGCGCCACTGCTGTTTGAATTAGGATGGGATAAGTTTTTTAATTACGTTATTGTAGCTGATGTGGAATATGAAATTCAAAAAGAACGAGTTATGAAAAGAGATAAAATTTCTGAAGATGAATTTATTAGAATCAATTCCTTACAAATGCCTAGGTGTGACAAAATTTGTCGTGCAGATATGGTAATTGATACTGGGGTGGGTTTAGATAAATTAAGAAGAAATATTGTACAGATGTTGGGAGTTTTTTGAGATGCAAGGTATTCGTGAAATTGTTTTTGATACGGAAACGACTGGTTTTGATCCGGAAACAGGGGATAAATTGGTTGAAATTGGAGCTGTCGAACTTATTAATCATGTTCCAACTGGTAGAACATATCATCAATATATTAATCCTGAAAGAGAAGTACCTGAAGAAGTTGTTAAAGTACATGGATTAACGACAGAATATTTAAAAGATTTTCCAAATTTTGCGGCGGTTGCTCAGGATTTTATCGATTTTGTCGGCGATGATGGTATTTTGGTTGCGCATAACGCAACGTTTGATATGAAGTTTATTAATTTTGAACTTCGTCATCTCGGATTTGAAGGATATAGCTGGGATAGAGTGATTGATACTTTGGAAATTGCTAAAAATAAATTTCCAGGGCAACGAAATAATTTGGATGTACTTTGCAAAAGATTTGGAATTGATAATTCAGCCAGAACATTTCACGGAGCTTTACTTGATGCTCAATTATTGGCGGAAGTGTATTTGGAATTACTGGGAGGGGCTGAACCGTCAATGGAATTGGATGCTGTTCCAGCTGCTAAGAAAGAACAGCATGTGGAAACAAAAGAAGTGCAGCGTGTTTATAGGGAACCGAGAAATTTTCCTTTGACAGAGGAGCAAATCGCTTTGCATCGAGATTTTTTAACACAAAATATAAAAGATTCACTTTGGCTTTCTGATGAAAAAAAAGAAGAGGCGGCTCAGTAATGTTTTATTTTTCTAATGTAAAAGGACGTAAAGTCTTAAAATCAGATTTTTTAAATGATGTGGAGCATTTTTTTACGACGCGTGAATTATGTCTTTTTGCTAAAGAAGATGATATGTCCGACAATAGGAAATTGATTGAAAATTATTTAGGACAGAAAATGGCAACCAATCAACCTGTTCATGGTACGCATATTGCAACAGTTGAGGATAATAATTTTTTTTATAGTCAGACTGATGGTTTGCTTATTTCTAAAGGGCAGGCGGCTTTTATGAATTTTGGGGACTGCGTTCCTATAATTTTTTATGTAAATAATATGGGAGTTATTGCACATGCCGGTTGGCGAGGAACAGTTCAATGTATGGCTAAAGTTGCTGTTGAAAAGCTGATAAGAGAGTATGGCATTAAAGCTCAAGATATTAAAGCTGTTATTGGACCTGCAATTTGTTCTAAATGTTATGAAGTAGGGCAAGATGTTTTTGCTCAGTTGTATAAGACGGTTGCTAATCATTTTGAGGGGTTTTATCATAAGGATAATAAGTATTTTGTTGGGCTTAAAGAAATTAATAAACAACAATTGCTAGAGTGTGGAGTTGGCCAAATAGACGTTTGTCCTTATTGTACGGCATGTGGTGAAAAGTTATTTTATTCTTATCGCTTTGAGAAAACGGGGTATAGACATAGTGCTGTGTTAAAGTTATAGCTATCTTGTTTCGAACAAGATAGCTATAATTTATTAAAATAGATATCGTATTCCTAGAGATAATTCACTTATATTTTTAATGTAATCTTGTTTATGGTTTAGCATTGTTGTATATCTTCCCATGATTCGAATAGCCCAATTTGAATTGATATTAAATTGTAATCCAAGACCAGTTCTCATTCCTAGCGACTCCGCATTGTCATTATCTTCGTAATATTGATTTAAGTGAGAAGCTTTGCCATTTATATCAAAGTCATAGTAGGCTAATCCTAGGGCCATGAGTATTTCAATATCTTTGTCTATTGGTTGATATAGTAGTAAATCTCCTCCTAAAGCGAGATATTCAATGTTTGTTTCGATTGAATCGGGATAATAGGCTATTTTTTTGCTCTCATTGCTCGATTTTTGTAAAAAAGCTTCTAATCCTATTTTAGGTGTGAAGCGGGAACCAAAATTTACACTGATTGTATTGTATTTGTCAGCTGCAATTTCTTTATAAGAGATATTTTCATCTTTATCAAAATCTATCCAAGATTGTCCTATATCTATTCCTAGTGAATATTTTGGGTATGTATTTGTTGTTGTATATAGTGGTTGAGATGATGGGTGGGGAATATGCCAGTTTGAGGCAAATACGTTACCGGTTAGTAAAGTGAATATCCCGGCTATGAATATTATATTTTTCATATCAAACTTCCTTTTTTCTAGTGGTTAAAGAAAAAGTCATCTTGCAAAAGATGACTGGAAGTTGAAAGCTATGATTAGTATAGTGCGGTATATTCACCGCGTAGGCTTATTTTACCGCCTTCCAGTCTTCGACTGAAGGCATGTAAAAGTTTCGTCTTTACATGTAGACGCTAATCAGGAGGCTTTCAAACCTCAGAATATTTTTTTATATTCCTTTTTCATTTTAGAAAAATAGAGCTTAATATTTAGTAAATATTTGATTGTTAAAACAAGGTGCAACAGTAAGTTTTTGCTTGAATATTCTTTTTTAGTAGTATAACTTCTTTCCAGAATTAATCGTTCTGCCGTTGGAACTTTTTAGTAAAGTTTCAGACGGTTGTTTTTAACTAATAAGCTGATAGGAGCTGAATAACCATGAGTAAATGGGTATATACATTTGGTGATGGCAAAGCCGAAGGCGATGCTAGCATGCGTAATCTCCTCGGCGGTAAAGGTGCTAACTTGGCAGAAATGAACAAAGTTGGTTTGCCTGTTCCTCCGGGATTTACTGTTACAACTGAAGTTTGTACATATTATTACAATAACAATAAAACTTATCCTGCTGATTTGAAAGATCAAGTTAGAGCAGGTGTTGCTCATGTTGAAAGTATTATGGGCAAGAAATTTGCTGATGCAAATAATCCGTTGTTGTTCTCTGTTCGTTCCGGTGCAAGAGTTTCTATGCCGGGTATGATGGATACTGTTTTGAACCTTGGTTTGAATGATGAAACAGTTAAAGCTTTGGCTAAAGCTTCCGGAAGCGAAAGATTTGCTTATGACTCTTATCGCCGTTTCTTGCAAATGTTCTCTGACGTGGTTTTGGGCGCTGATTTGGATTTGTATGAAGAAGCTTTGGATAATATGAAAAAAGCTAAAGGATATAAATCTGATACAGATTTGACTGCTGATGACCTTAAAGAATTAGTAAAAGAATATAAAGAAATTGGTCAAAAAATCGGTAAAGTAGTTCCTCAAGATCCATGGGAACAATTATGGGCAGGTATTGGTGCCGTATTCGGTTCTTGGATGGTTGATCGTGCTATTACCTATCGTAAATTAAATAACATTCCTGGTGACTGGGGTACAGCTGTTAACGTTCAGACCATGGTGTTTGGTAATGCTGGTGACGATTGCGCTACCGGTGTTTGCTTCTCTCGTGACCCTGCTACCGGTGAAAATGTTTACTATGGTGAATATCTTGTAAATGCTCAAGGTGAAGACGTTGTTGCAGGTATTCGTACTCCGCAACCTATGGCTTCTAAGGGTGATGGTAATTCTTTGGAAGAAAAATGGCCTCACCTTTATAAAGAATTAGTAGATGTTCGTAATAACCTCGAAGCTCACTATAAAGATATGCAAGATATGGAATTTACTATTGAACATGGTAAACTCTGGATGTTGCAATGCCGTAATGGTAAAAGAACTGCCGCTGCTGCTGTTCGTATGGCTGTTGAAATGTATGAAGAAGGTATGCTTTCTAAAGAAGAAGCTATCATGCGCGTAGGTGCTGATCAACTTGATCAATTGTTGCACCCAATGCTTGATCCTAAAGCTGAAAAGAAAGTTATTGCTACAGGTCTTCCTGCTTCTCCAGGTGCTGCTGTAGGTCGTGCTGTATTTAATGCAGAAGATGCTGAAGCTTGGGCAGCTAAAGGTGAAAAAGTTATCCTTATCCGTAACGAAACATCTCCAGAAGATATTGGCGGTATGCATGCTTCTCAAGGTGTGATTACAGCTCGTGGGGGTATGACTTCTCACGCTGCCGTTGTTGCTCGTGGTATGGGTACTCCTTGTGTTTCCGGTTCTACAGATATTGTTATTGATTACAAAGCTAAAACAATGTCTACTAAATCCGGTGTTGTAATTAAAGAAGGTGATTGGGTTTCTTTGGATGGTGCTAAAGGCCAAATCATTGAAGGAAAAATTCCAACAGTTCAAGTTGAAATGACCGGTAACTTCGGTAAATTAATGACTTGGGTTGATGAAATCAAAACTATGAAAGTTCGTGCTAACGCTGAAACTCCGAAAGATGCTAAACAAGCTCGTGATTTCGGTGCTGAAGGTATTGGTTTGGCTCGTACAGAACATATGTTCTTTGATGCTAATCGTATTGCTGATATGCGCGCTATGATTTTGTCTGATAACGAAGCTGGTCGTCGTGCTGCATTGGCTCGTTTATTGCCATACCAAAAACAAGACTTTATTGACTTGTTCACAATTATGGATGGTCTGCCAGTTACAGTTCGTTTGTTAGACCCACCGTTGCACGAATTCTTACCGCATACAGATGCTGAAATGAAAGAATTAGCTGATAAAATGGGTATGACTTTGGAGCAAGTTAAAACTCGTTCTGAAAAATTGCACGAACAAAACCCGATGTTAGGTCACCGTGGTTGCCGTTTGGCTGTTACATATCCTGAAATTGCTGAAATGCAAGCTACTGCTATCTTAGAAGCTGCTTTGGAGTGCCAAGAAAAAGGTATTAAAGTAACTCCGGAAATCGAAGTTCCTTTGACAGGTTCTAAGAAAGAATTAGACATCGTTAAAAACGTTATTGATGAAACAGCTCAAAAAGTATTTGCAGCTAAAGGTAAGAAAATTGACTACCTCGTTGGTACAATGATTGAATTGCCTCGTGCAGCTTTGATGGCTGAAGAAATTGCAGAATCTGCTGGTTTCTTTGGTTTTGGTACAAACGATCTTACTCAAACAACTTTGGGTATGAGCCGTGACGATACCGGTGCTATCTTAGACGAATACAGAGCTAAAGGCGTATATGTAGCTGATCCATTTGCTTCTATTGATGTTGATGGTGTTGGTAAATTGGTTCGCCGTGCAGCTGTTCATGGTCGTATGACAAATCCAGATTTGCACTTAGGTGTTTGCGGTGAACACGGTGGTGATCCTGCTTCTATTGAATTCTTCAATTCTGTAGGTTTGGATTACGTTTCTTGTTCTCCGTTCCGTGTACCTGTTGCACGTTTAGCTGCTGCTCAAGCTGCTGTTAAGCAAAAAGGACAACCTAAGGCTGTTGATGCAGCTAAAGAAGGTTGCTGCTGCAAAAAGGCTTGCTAATTATTTAGTCTAGCTTATTTGGAACCCCGCTCTGATAAGAGTGGGGTTTTTTGTATATATCTTTTATTTTTGTTTGATAAGATTTTTTTCTGACCTCATTATAAATATAGATATATGGCTTAGTTTGCTAATATGTTCAAAATTTAAATGTAAGGGGGTTTGAAATGGATAAAAGAGTGCAAAGTATTATAGATACAGTTAAGACAGAAGCTCTTAAATTGAAGGATATTGAAAAAGATAAAGCTGTTGCTATGCAGGTTGTAGCTGATTTGAAAAATGAAATTTTAAAACTTAAGGATTTAAATGCCGATAAATTTAAAAATGCTTTTAATAGCTATTTTGTAGAGTATTTGGCAAAGAATTATTTGACATTTGATGGTAGGGTTTCTCGCCGTCAGTATTGGATGTTTGCTTTGTTTTCTGTTTTAGTTAGTTTTGTTATTGGATTAATTGGAGGGATTGTTCCTATTTTGAGTATTTTTTCTTTACTCTATGTTTTGGCTTTATGTGTTCCCAGTGTTGGTTTAGGTATCCGGCGTTTACATGATTTAGGTTTGTCCGGGTGGTTTTTCTTGATTGCTCTTATTCCTTATATAGGTGGTTTATTTTTAGTTGTTTTGTTTTGTATTCCTGGTGAAAATAAAGCTAATGAATATGGTGATAAAAAATAATAGCGTTTCTTGTAAAAATGTCTTTATATGAAGAAAACCCCGTTTTTTATGCGGGGTTTTTGTTTTTTAATATTCTATAAGAAATAATATTATTAAAGTTGAAATCACAATGGAGGGACCATAAGCATCTTGGCGTTTTTTATTGATAAAGCAACTTATTGCAAAAATTAGGCATGATAGGAGAATAACATAGGGTATATTGCTGAATCCTAACCATGCTCCGATTGCTGCTAGTAATTTTATGTCACCACCTCCAAAAGCGTCTGGATGCTTTTTTATTATAAATAGAGAGGCAATAACCGGAATTATATATCCTCCTAATGCGCCTAGTGCACTATTTGCTGTTGAAGATGCAATGTCATAGCCTAAACAATTTCCGGCAAAGGTAGCGTATAAGAAACCAACAATTAATAATGGAACTGTCAATATATCTGGCAATAAGAACATTCTTTTATCAATTTCCATGAGCATGAATAGAATAATAATTAAAAATGTAATCCATGGAGTTTCTTGAGTTGGAAGAACTTGCGATGCTAAAAAAATCACAGCAGAGGTAATAATTCCCCAACCAAGTGAACGCATAAAATATCTGTGGCACAGAAGTTGGTATTTGTGATTATTCTTTCTTTTGGCATAAGAAACGCTTTTGTTTATATGAAAGATTCTATATAAAGCATATGCTAAAGTTGCCGGCATAAATTTTGAGAAACGTCGCGCTAAATAGGGAATTGTGAAGCCAAAAACAAAGCCTATGATTATGTATAACATACTTTATCTCCTAGATTTAATTTGCTTTCAGCTTAACATTGATTGGTAAATTTTTATTGAATAGTTTTATATTAATCCCATTTTTTGAGCGGTGATAACTGCTTGAGTGCGATTATTAACTTTTAATGAGCGTAGTAATGCATTTATGTGTAATTTTACAGTTGCTTCAGATACACCCATATCGTAGGCAATTTGTTTGTTTGATTTTCCTTGAGCTATTAAGTCTAAAACTTGCGATTGACGATGTGTTAGATTTCTTTTTAATGGATTTGGGTTTATATTTTTGTTTTCTGTGTTATTTTCTAACATGGCCAGAGGAATGTATGTCCCTCCGTCTAAAATTAACTTAAATGCACCGCTTAATATATTACTGTCGGATTTTTTGGGAATGTATCCTTTTACACCGTTTGATAATATTTTTCTTATATTTCTGGTGTCTTCGGATGTGGAAATTGCAACTATTTTAGTGGTGGGGCTGGTTGTCTTTATTTTGTTTATTGTTTCAATTGTATTTGGTTCTGCTAAATCAATGTCTAATATCAAAAGGTCTATGTCGGTGTTTTTAGATAATACCTTTTGCATTTCAAGTAAATTAGCTGCTTGAAGAATATCGATGTTTGGGTTTATTTGTTTGAGCCTTAATGACAGTCCGTCTCTGAATAATGATTGTTCGTCCGTTATTAAAACTTTCATTTATATCTCCTCTGAAATTCAACATAGGTGCTAAATGTAGTTGCAATATAAGTACGGATTGACGGTTTTAAAGATATGGTTTTAAGTTTTTTATTCTTTGGGAGGGAGTATCATTAGTTCAACGCCTGCTTCTTTTAGCATTTGTTCTGAATAGGTTATTCGATCTCTCCAAGTGTTTTGTGGCGTGTTTTTATCTATAACTAATGGGTTGGTAACTACCAGTTTTATTCCTGATTGAATAATAGCTCTAGTACAATCGGTACAGGGAAAGTGGGTTGCATACAAAACGCATCCTTTTACTTTTGTACCGCATAAGCAAGCGTTATAAATCGCATTTCTTTCGGCGTGTTCGAAAAAATCATATTTTGTTGGGCGTTCAAATCTTTCAAATACCTCATCATCTACGCCTCGTACAAAACCATTATAGCCTGTGGCTCGAATTTCTTTGTCAGGACCAACTATAACAGCTCCGGTTTTTGTGGAGGTGTCTTTTGACCATGTTGCAATTAATTTTGCCAGTTCCATAAAACGATAGTGCCATTTCATTGTAAACATTGTGTTTCTCCTGTCTTATTTTTTCTTTTTGTAGTCTAATGATTTTTTGTTATTTTACAAGATTTTTGTTATTAGAAACGATAAGATAAGATTTATATGTGGCTTGACTTTGTTAGCCTAAAAGTTATATTTAGTTACAATTTAAATTTTTATCATAGGAGTAAATAGATGAGTACTATTGTTGATATTTTTGCAAGAGAAATTTTAGATTCTCGCGGTAATCCTACTGTTGAAGCTGATGTTGTTCTTCAATCAGGTGCGTTTGGACGGGCAGCTGTTCCTTCCGGTGCTTCTACGGGTGTGCATGAAGCTGTTGAATTAAGAGATGGTGATAAATCTCGTTATATGGGGAAAGGCGTCGAAAAGGCTGTTAATAATGTTAATGAGGAAATTAGTGATGCTTTAATCGGTTTTGATTCTGATTGTCAAATTGATATCGACAGAACTATGATTGAATTGGATGGCACCGAAAATAAAGGTAGATTGGGGGCTAATGCTATTTTGGCTGTGTCTATGGCTGTGGCTAAAGCTCAAGCAGAGGAATTAGGTATGCCGCTTTATCGTTATTTGGGCGGTACTATGGCTCGTACGTTACCTGTTCCTATGATGAATATTTTAAATGGTGGTAAACACGCCGATAATCCTATTGATATTCAAGAATTTATGATTATGCCGGTTTCTGCTTCATCTATTAAAGAAGCTATTCGTATGGGGGCTGAAATTTTCCATACATTGAAAAAGAATCTTAAATCCGCTGGTCATAATACCAATGTGGGTGATGAAGGTGGTTTTGCTCCAAATTTACAGTCTGCAGAAGAAGCTCTGGGCTTTATTGTGAAATCTATTAAAGATGCCGGTTTTGTGCCTGGAGAAGATGTTGTTTTGGCTATTGATGCGGCTTCTTCCGAATTTTATGAAAATGGTAAATACGAAATGAAAGGTGAGGGTAAATCTTACACAAATGCTCAAATGGTTGAATTTTACAAAGATTTATGTGAAAAATTCCCAATTTTCTCTATTGAAGACGGTATGGCTGAAGATGATTGGGAAGGATGGAAAATGCTGACCGATGCTTTGGGTGATAAAGTTCAATTGGTTGGTGATGATTTGTTTGTTACGAATCCGAAACGTTTGGCTATGGGGATTGAAAAAGGTGTTGCTAATTCAATCTTAGTTAAAGTTAACCAAATTGGTACGTTAACAGAAACAATGAAAGCTGTTGATTTGGCTCAACGTCATAAATATACGGCTGTTTTATCTCATCGTTCCGGTGAAACAGAAGATACAACAATTGCTGATATTGCTGTTGCTACAAATTGTGGACAGATTAAAACCGGTTCTATGTCTCGTACCGATAGAATGGCTAAATACAATCAGCTTATTCGTATTGAAGAAGAATTAGGTGATGCTGCTGTCTATGCCGGTAAATCTATTTTGAAAAAATAAATATAGGGAGATTGTAATATGAAAGGTTTTTTATATTTCATAATTACTCTTGTTGTAATTGCTGGCATTGTTTCGGCGTTTTGGTGGTTGATGGATGGATCGACTCCTGAAGAACAATTGGAATATTTGAAAGTTACTTTTAGTGAAGCTGTTGATGACAGTGCTGCGTCTAATACGGCTGAGTCCGCTTCTAAATTGGGACGCGTTCTTAAAGATAATTTTGAGGATGCTCAGCAAGTTTATGAACATGGCGCAGAAGCTAAATATGAATAGTATTCTTTAGCTCTTTGTATGAAAAGAGGGAATCAGAATATTCCCTCTTTTTTATTGCAGGGCTGTGTAAAATTATTCTTTTTTCTATAAAAGTGTTGAGATATTCATTGTTTGTGTTACTCTCTGCGTAATGAATTAATAATAGGCGTTTTTTATGAAAGATCCAAAGTTCGTACATTTAAGAGTTCATACAGCATATTCTTTGGCTGAGGGGGCGATTATGTTGCCTACCTTGATTCATAAGTTGCATGATATGGGCGTTCCTGCTGTTGCTGTTACCGATAGTGCAAATATGTTTGGGGGAAAGGCTTTTTCTAAATATGCGTCTGAGGAAGGTATTAAGCCGATTTTAGGTTGCCAGTTTTTGTTGAGAAATGCTGATTCTGATGATTTGATGAAGTCTAAAGGTAAAGAACTGGAACCCGATAAAATTGTTTTGTTGGTTATGAACGCTATCGGGTATGGTAATATTATGAAACTGATGAAACGTTTTTATTTGGATAATACAGAGAAAGGTTGGGCTCCGCAATTAACTTTAGAAAATTTGGAGAATTTTAATGAAGGCTTAATTGCTCTTACGGGAGGTGTTGAAGGAACAATAGGGCGTTTATTGCTTGAAAATAGGAAAAATGATGCGGAAAATTTTACGGTTAAACTGAAAGAAATTTTTGGTGATAGACTTTATATGGAAATCTCACGAATTGGTTTGGATAAAGAAAGGCAAACAGAAGATGATTTTATAAATTTAGCCTATAAATATGATATTCCTCTGGTTGCAACGAATGAAGTTTTCTTTTTAGATGAAGATATGTATGAGGCTCATGACGCTCTTGTATGTATTTCTGCCGGTGAATATGTGGCTAATGAGAATAGGCGTAAATTTTCTATCAATAATCGATTGCGCTCTGAAGCTGAAATGGTTGAGCTTTTTTCTGATTTACCGGAAGCTGTAAACAATACTGTTAGGATTGCTAAACTTTGTAACTTCTTGTCTAAAAAGGTTAATCCGTTGTTACCTATTTTTGAGTGTCCTCAAGGTAAAACTCAAGATGAGTTTATTACGGAAGAGGCTTATCGGGGACTCGATGAACGCTTGAAAAAAGCGGTTTATTTTGAAGGAATGACCGAGGAACAAAAGGCTGATATTGATGAGCGATATTATGCGCGTTTGGAATATGAGCTCAGCGTTATTAAAAAAATGGGATTTCCTGGTTATTTCTTAATCGTGTCGGACTTTATTAAGTGGTCAAAAGGACATGGGGTTCCAGTGGGACCGGGGCGTGGTTCCGGTGCAGGATCTATTGTTGCTTGGTCTTTAAAAGTTACAGAACTGGACCCTTTAAAGTTGGATTTGCTTTTTGAGCGTTTCTTAAACCCCGAACGTGTTAATATGCCGGACTTCGATGTCGACTTTTGTCAAGAGAATCGTTACAAAACGATTGAATATGTGCAGAGAAAATACGGATTTGACCATGTAGCGCAAATTATTACTTATGGTAAGTTGCAATCTAAGGCTGTTATTAGGGATGTGGCTCGTGTGTTGCAAATGCCATATTCTCAGGCTGATAAAATTTCTAAAATGATACCTGCCGGCGCACAAGGTAAGAATCCAACTTTACCTGAGGCTTTGGAACAAGTTCCTGAATTGGAAGAGTTAAGGCAAAATGATCCTCAAGTTAATAAGCTATTTGAAATAGCTATTAAGTTGGAAGGATTATATCGTAACTCCGGTATGCATGCTGCTGGTGTGGTTATTGGCGATAGACCGCTGGAACAACTGGTTCCTTTGTATAAAGATCCAAGAGCGGATATGCCGGTGACAATGTATGATATGAAATATGTTGAAGAAACCGGATTGATTAAATTTGACTTTTTGGGGTTGAAAACGCTGACGGTTATTCAGCGTGCCGTGGATTGGATTAAGAAGGCTCAGGGAATCGATTTGGATATGGAAGCTGTGCCTTTGGATGATGCTGAAACATATAAAATGTTGCAGGAAGGGCGAACAACTGCGGTTTTCCAATTTGAATCGGCGGGTATGAAAGATGTTCATAAGCAGATTAAACCGGATAGATTTGAGGATTTAATCGCTATTGTTTCGTTGTACCGCCCGGGGCCTATGGATAATATTCCGACTTTTATTAAACGTAAGCATGGTGAAGAGGAAATTCAATATTTGCACCCAAAACTTGAACCGATTTTGAAGGAAACTTATGGTATTATGGTTTATCAAGAGCAGGTTATGATGATTGCTCGTGAATTAGGCGGATATACTATGGGGGGCGCAGATAAGCTCAGAAAAGTTATGGGTAAAAAAATGCGTGATGAGATTCCAAAGCAACGTATTATGTTTACGGAAGGCGCTATCAAAAACGGTATTGATGAAGAAGTTGCTAAAAGTATTTTTGACCAAATGGAGAAATTCGCATCTTATGGTTTTAATAAATCTCACGCTGCTGCGTATTCTTTGGTTTCTTATCAAACGGCTTATCTAAAAGCGCATTTTCCGGTTGAGTTTATGTGTGCCGTGATGGATTTGGATATTACCAATACTGATAAATTAGCCGGATTTAAAGCTGAATGTAAGGCTATGGGAATCGAGGTTCTTAAACCTGATGTTAATGAGTCTTTGGCTAAATTTAGTGTGCAAAATGGTAAATTACGATATGCCTTAGGGGCGATTAAAGGTGTTGGCGAATCTAATATGAACGCTATTGTTGAAGCTCGCGAAAAAGGTGGAAAATTTAAAGATATTTCCGATTTTATTAATAGAGTTGATGCAAAACAGCTTAATCGTAAGCAATTGGAGCAACTTATTAAAGCCGGAGCCTTTGACAGTATTGATAAAAAAAGAGGAAAACTCTTTGCTAATATTGATACAATTTTGAAAAATATTTCTTCCGCGACGGAAATGAAAACAAGCGCACAATCTTCGTTGTTTGGAGCGGAAGAGTACTCTTCTAAAGTTAAACTTTCTGATGCTCCTGATTGGCCGGATTTGGAAAAATTGCGCCTTGAAGCAGGTGCTATCGGGTTTTATTTATCCGCCCATCCTTTAGATGTTTATGCGGATAGTATGAAAAAGCTCGGGGTTAAGACTTGTCAAGATGTTATGGCCAATATTCGTGTCGGAGACAGTATTAAGGCTAATATTGCCGGTTGTGTTGAAAATTTTCAAAAACGCTTAAGTAAAAGTGGCAATAAATATGCTTTTTTGGGCCTTTCTGATACAACCGGAAATTTTGAAGGTATGCTGTTTTCTGACGGATTGGCAAAATATGAAGAAGTTATTACTTCCGGTTGTCCGTTGTTGGTTAAGGTTACTATTAATAAACAGTCGGAAGAAGAAAATCCTCGGATTATGATTAATAGTGTCAAAACTTTGGATGAGGCGATTGCAGAACAGGCAAAAGGCTTGATTATTGAAGTTGCTAATGTTGCGGCAGTTCCAGAAATTAAAAAGGTTTTGTATTCCGATATAAGAGGGTTGAATAAGGTTTATATTGAACCGGAATTGGATGATTGGGATGTGCGTATCGAACTTGATGGTGGTTTTGCTTTTTCGGATAGTATGATGCTGACTAAACTGAAAAGTATTCCGGGCGTTTCGGCTGTTAAAGAAATCTAATGAAAGGGGAGAAATATGTGTGAAAAGATTGTTCCAAATGAAGAAGGTGAAATAATTATGCCGTTTTGGAAAGGTTTTCTTTATCCTTTGCGGAAAATAGCTCAATCAGGTAGCAATTTCTTTATTTTGACAGGGGGATTTTCTTTTGTTTGTGCTCTTTTGTCTTCTGCTTTAGGTCGTTCTTTTTTATGCGGGGTAGGAATTGATGTACCGGGAATTTATTGCTCTTCAAGTTTGTTGAATTTTTTCTTATCTGCTTTGATTTTTATAGCTTGTTCCGGTTCTTATATAAGTTCTTGGTATAATGTTAGCGAAAATAATCAGAATATAAAAGTTCAATTTGGGGTAAAAGAGCTTAAAATTGCCAGTGGTGTTATGGGGTATTGTTTTTGTTGGATTGTGTTATCGGTCTTGGCGTATGTTTTAACTGTAAGAGCGCCTGTTCCTGATTGGAAAGTTGAATTGGCTTTCTTTTGTGGAATTTCCTTGGTTATGATGTTTGTTTTGTATGTGTTGTTAAATGCGGTTGTAGTTGTTCGTATTTTACAAGCTAAAAAAGAATGGCATTTGCGAAAAGTTTTTGTGGTTATTTGGGATAATTTATATAAGCCTTTTGCGTGGTTCTTTATTTATGTTTTGTTTTTTTCTTTATTTTTAAGGGATTGCTTGGTGTTTTTTGTCAGATATGAGCAGTTTCCTGTTTGGCTTAATGCTTTTTGTGGCGATTTTGCTTTTTATTTTTTGCTTTATTGGGGAATCGCTGTCTTTATTTCTGTTTTGGTTTATCAGGCTAAGTATATTTATGCCGAGGAAAATTAAAGGCTGAATTCTTCTTGTATTTCTTTATTGGGAATGAGTGCAATTATTTCATTTAGATGGGCTTGGGTTAGCATTTTTATAGCGTCTGTTTTAGATATTCCTCGTGATGTCAGATAAAATAATTGTTCTTTGTCGATTTCACCGCAGCTTGCTCCATGGGAACATTTTACATCATCCGCGAAAATTTCAAGTTCCGGTTTGCAATTCAATTCGGCATTGTCATTTAAATATAGGGCTTTGTGGAGTTGGTGACCTTCTGTTTTTACAGCTGATGGTGCGATATGTATTTTTCCTTGAAATACTGCTGCGGAATCGCTCTCTAATACGGCTTTAGCGTATTGGTTAGAGTGTGTTTCCGGTTGTAAATGATTTATATTGCTCGTAATGTCATTTAAACAGCCTTTTTTTGCAGTATAGGCAGAATATATTTCGGCTTGGGCTCTTGTTTGCTCTAGTTGTATATTTGTTTCTTGACGGCAAATTTTTGCGCCGTTGGCAAGGTAATACTGTTTGTAGGAGGCTTTTTTTTGAATCTTTACGCTATTTAATGCAATATGATAGCTGTTTTTACTTTCTGTTTGCTTTTTATAGTGATGTAGTTGGCTATCCGGTTTTAGATAAATCTCGTTTACAATATTGGTTAGATATTTATTTTCATTTTCGGAATTGAATAATTCAATTATTTCAAGTTGTGCTTCTTTTTCTAAAATGATTAAATTGTGTATGTTGATTTGGTTTTCAGAGCAATCGCTTTGCTTATATTTTATGTAAATGGGCTGGGATATTTTTGTTGCTTTTTCTGCGTAAATGCAAATTCCTTGTTCCAGATAGACTCCGTTTAATGCAGCAAAAGGATGTTCTTCAAGGTTAAAACTATTGAGAAGATATTGCTTATATTCTCCTTCGTGTAAAACTTCCGGAAGAGGGATTATATTGAGTCCTTTAGGGAGATTATATTCTTCGATATGTAATTTTCCATTGCAGAAAGTGATTTCAACTTTTGATGAGTCTTTGTTGTGGTAACAACAATTGCACGAGCATTTGTGTTCTTCTGTGTTTACAAGTAGATTGCTTGAGAGAATCGGCTTTATATTGGTGTATTTCCATGCTTCTGTTTTTGTTGTTGGGTAATTTGTTTTTTTCAGAGCTTGCTTTGCTTTTTGTCGTAATCCATACACCGATGGCTTATCGTCTAAGTATAATTTAATATTGTTTAGTAATGGTATTTGTGTCATGAGTTATTATTCTTCTTTGAGGAAATCTGTGTAACCGCTTTGTTCTAGTTCGGTTGCTAAACTTTTATTACCGCTTTTTATGATGTGGCCATCCGCGAAGATGTGAACAATATCCGGTTCAATGTGATCTAATAGTCTTTGATAGTGGGTGATTACTAAAAAAGCGTTTTCTTTGCTTCTTAATGAGTTTACACCGTCTGATACAGTTTTTAGCGCATCAATGTCTAATCCGGAATCTATTTCGTCCAGTATGCAAAAATCCGGTTTCAATAAGGCCATTTGTAATGTTTCAAAACGCTTTTTTTCGCCTCCGGAGAAGCCAACATTTACGAATCTTTTCAACATTTCCGGCGAAATATTCAATTGTGCTGCTTCTTGTTTTAGGCGTTTCATAAAAGTAATGGTGTCAAGTTCTTTTTCTCCACGATGTTTTAAGATAGAGTTAAGAGATTGTTTCAAAAAGCTAGAAACCATCACACCAGGGATTTCTATGGGGTATTGCATGGATAGAAAAAGTCCGTTTCTGGCTCTTTCTTCTGTTGACATAGATAATAAATCTTGTCCTTTGAATGTTATACTTCCAGATGTTACGGTATATCCCTCTTTTCCGCTTAATACATAGGATAAAGAAGATTTTCCAGCGCCATTTGGTCCCATTATGGCATGTACTTCACCGGAATTGATTGTCAGATTTAAATCTTTGATTATTTCTTTATCTGCTACTCTGGCGTGTAAGTTTTTTATTTCCAATAACGGTGTTGTCATTATTTTATCCTAAGCTACTTTTCCGTGACAGTGTTTGTATTTTTTGCCGCTTCCACACGGACAAGGACTGTTGCGGGAAATATTTTTCCATTCCGGATGTTCTTCAATGTTTTGATTTGATGGTTTGTTTTCAGGTGCGACTCCTGATCTGTTTTCTATGGATTCATGAATCGCTTCCATCTTTCTATTTTGAGTTTTTTGTTCTTGTTCTTTTACATCTTGGTCACTACCTTGTTGGATGGTTGTACGGCAAATCAAAACAGTAATTCTTTCTTTTAATAAATCAAGCATGTCTGAGAACATATTAAATGCTTCGCGTTTGTATTCGTTCAAGGGATCTTTTTGTCCGTATGCGCGAAGTACAATGGTGTGACGCATTAAATCCAGTGTGGCTATGTGTTCTTTCCATAATTGGTCTAAAGTTTGGAGAACAATGCTTTTTTCGACAAGGTGAATTATTGAGGAGGGAACGAGAGCATTTTTTTGGGCTATTAATGTATCTGTTTCTTTGATGATTTTTTCTGACATATCTATACTGTCGATACCTTTTTCTTCTGCCCATATTTCAATAGGTAGGTTTAGACCGGTCGTGTTGAAAATGTCTTGTTTTAAGCGGTTTGTGTCCCATTCTTCCGGCGCACTTCCTTCGGGGAGGCAATTATTTACAATTCCGTTTAGATAGTCGTGACGCATATCTAAGATTGTGTCAGATATGTCTTCCGCTGACATCAGCTCTTTTCTTTGTTCATAGATAACTTTTCTTTGTTCGTTCATGACATCATCGTATTTTAATAAACTTTTGCGGATGTCAAAGTTTCTTTCTTCTACTTTTTGTTGTGCTTTTTCAAGTGCTTTGCTTATAAATGGATGAACGAGTGCTTCTCCTTCCGGTAAACCCAGACGGCGCAGTACTTCGGACATTCTTTCCGAACCGAAAATGCGCATCAAATCGTCTTCAAGAGAGAGGAAAAATTTTGATGTTCCGGGGTCTCCTTGACGACCGGAACGTCCTCTTAATTGGTTATCTATACGACGGCTTTCATGACGTTCCGTGCCAAGTATGTATAAACCTCCAGCCGCTAATACCTTTTCTTTGTTTTCAGCAATTTCTTGTTTTATTTCTTCTTTTAATTTTGCTATCTCTTCTTCTGTTTCTTTACCGGTTAAACGTTTTTTTAATGCTACTTCGGGATTACCTCCGAGTTGAATATCTGTGCCTCGACCGGCCATGTTGGTTGCTATGGTTACTGCTCCAAATACCCCTGCTTCGGCTACAATGGCAGCTTCTCTTTCGTGGTGTTTTGCATTTAATACTTCAAACTTAATGTCGGTTTGTTCTTTTAATAATTGGGCAATTGTTTCGGATTTTTCTACCGATGTTGTCCCGACTAGCACAGGTTGACCTTTAGCGTGACATTCTTTTATGGTGTCAATAATTGCTTTGTATTTTTCGCGTTCTGTCCTATATATGCAATCATGTTCGTCTTTGCGAATTACCGGACGGTTAGTCGGTATTTCTACGCAAGTTAAATTATAGATGTCACCAAATTCGGCTTCTTCCGTCATTGCTGTTCCGGTCATTCCCGCTAGTTTGGGATATAAACGGAAATAATTTTGAAAAGTAATTGATGCTAAAGTTTGGTTTTCTGATTGAATTTCAACTCCTTCTTTGGCTTCAAGAGCTTGGTGTAAACCATCACTGTAACGGCGACCTTCCATTATTCTTCCCGTAAATTCATCAATAATCATTACTTTGCCATCGCGTACTAAATAGTCTACATCTTTTGTGAACATAATGTTTGCGCGAAGTGCTTGATTGACGTGATTTACAAGTTGCACATTCTTTATATCGTATAATCCGCCTTCGGTGATTAATCCTGCTTGTTTTAATAACTGTTCAACATGTTCCATACCGATTTCTGTTAAGGTGACATTTTTTGCCTTTTCATCTTTTTCATAATCGGCTGCATTTATGTGTTTAATTATATTGTTTACCAAAATGTATTTTTCTGACGAATCTTCGGCAGCGCCTGAAATAATTAACGGTGTTCTGGCTTCATCTATTAAAATTGAGTCAACTTCATCAACAATAGCATAGTTAAAATCGCGTTGTACACGTTCATCCATGGAAAATTTCATGTTGTCACGCAGGTAATCGAATCCTAATTCATTGTTTGTTGCATAGGTTATGTCTGCGTTGTATGCTTCTTTTCTTTGGTTGTCGTCTTTTTCATGTACAATGTAATCAACGGTTAAACCTAAGAAACGATATACTTGTCCCATCCATTCGGCGTCACGTTTAGCTAGGTAATCGTTTACGGTGACAATATGTACGCCTTTTTGTTCTATAGCATTTAAATATGCAGCCAGTGTTGCAACTAATGTCTTTCCTTCACCGGTTTTCATCTCTGCAATCATGCCTTTATGCAGAACAATACCACCGATGAGTTGTACATCGTAGTGTCGCTGTCCAAGAGTCCTTTTGGCGGCTTCTCTTACAGTTGCAAAGGCTTCAGGGAGAATATCCTCTAATGTTTCTCCGTCTTTTAATCTGTTACGGAATTCGAGAGTCTTGTTTCTTAACTCTTCATCACTTAATTTTATGAAATCTGTTTCCAGTGAATTGATTTGTTCTACAATTTTATATTGTTTTTTTACAAAACGATTGTTGGCTGTGCCGAATATTTTGCGTGCTATATCTGCTAACATTATCTTTACCTTATTATATATGAGTCTTTCTGCTACATTTAGTGTTTATATAGAATAAAGTCAATACTATCAACAGAAGTTATAAACGCTAATTAAAAAATACTTGGAATATTTTATAAATAAGTATATATGATTTATTGAGTATGAATAAACTTTTTATTTTGGAGGTTTTTATGAAAAAGAGAATCTTGGGTTTTACAATCTCTGCTGTTGCTGTGGTTGTTGTTGCCGTCGCTTCTTTTATATCTTTTAAAGTATATAATGCAAACGCAGGTGCTGATAAAGGTGTTGCTGCGAAAGTTAATGGTGAAATTATTTATGTTAATGATTTGAAACAAAGTTATGCTGATCATCCGCAAATTCAAGATAAAGTTTCTTTTGATGAATTTTATGCTAAAACTTTGGATGTGTTTGTTAACAGTAAATTGGTTTATCAAGCTGCTAAGGCTGCGAAAATTGAAGAGACTCCTGAGTATAAAAGACAATTGGTTACAGCTCAGGAAGATTTAGCTCGTAAACTATATCTTGAAAAAACTGTTGATGAAAAAGTTTCTGATCAGGCTATTCAGGATTTGTATAACGATTATAAATCTAAATTTGAGAGTCAAAAAGAAATTAAAGCTAAGCATATTTTAGTTGATTCTGAAGATAAAGCTAAAGAAGTTATTGCTAAATTGAAAAAAGGTGAAGATTTTGTAAAATTAGCTAATGAATATTCTAAGGATCAGGTTGAGTTGGGATATTTTACCGAAGATATGATGGTGCCGGCTTTTTCTAAAGCAGCTTTTAGTATGGATAAAGGTGAATTTTCTAAAGCTCCTGTTAAAACAGAATTCGGCTACCATGTTATATTAGTTGAAGATATCAGAGCTTCTAAACCTTTGGAATTAAAAGAAGTTGAACCTCAGTTGAGAAATATTGTTACTCAACAAGTTATTGCTAAAATTTTTGAAGATTTACGCAATAATGCTGATGTTGAACGTTATAGTTTAGATGGTAATAAACTTCCTGAAAAGAAATAATTTTAACATTAAAAAAAGGGGCTCAGCAGAGCTCCTTTTTTTATGGCTAAAATAGTATATATACACCATATTTAGCTGAATATGAATTCATCTGGATGCGATTGTATCCAAAAGCTTTTTGTTGGCTTCTTCTAACGTTATATTATCGCAAACTGCTACTTCGCTCGCCAGACGTTCTAATGCGTGTTCGTATATTTGACGTTCACTGTAAGATTGATCTGCAAGGTTTTCGCTACGATGTAAATCTCTGATAACTTCTGCTACAGCAATGGGGTTACCAGAATTGATTTTATTTTCATATTCTTGGGCTCTTCTTGACCACATTACTTTTTTGACTCTGGGTTTGCCTTTGAGTGTGGCCAGAGCTTCTTTCATGGTCAATTCGTCAGAAATTTTACGCAATCCAACTTGCTCTAATTTGGACATAGGGACTCGCAGAGTCATTTTGTCTTTGTCAAAATTGACTACAAGTAGTTCCATTTCACTGCCTGCAATTGTTTGTTTGGCAATGTTGGTTACTTTTCCAACTCCTTGGGTCGGATAAACAACATATTCTCCTGAGTTAAAGGTAACAACAGAATTTTTTTTCATGCAGTATTTCCTCCTAGGTTATTAGTTATTATGAAAACGAACTGACTATATCATATTTTTTGAAACAAATCTATACCTAAAATTAAATTTTTTTGTTTTTTATCAAAAAAAATTATTTTTTAGGAAATAAATTGGTTTGGCGGAGGGCTTCTCCTACAACCATTACGGCCGAAACGGCGACATTTATGGAACGTGCTTTGCTATTCATTGGTATTAGCAATCGTGCGTCAGCTATTTGGTGTACGGCTTCCGGGACACCGGCACTCTCTCGACCCATTAGAATAATGTCATTGGGATGAAATTCAAAGGTAGTGTAGGGTTGACTTGCGTGTGTGGTTAATAGTATTATCCTGCCATATTCGTCTGAATGTTCTTCTTTGTATCTTAAAAAATCTTGCCAAGAATTATGGCGGCGATAGTTTGCCATACTTAAATAGTCCATTCCGGCGCGTTTCATGGCTTTTTCGTTAAAAATAAAACCGCATGGTTCTATGATGTCTATCGGCAAGTCCAGACAGGCACCCAATCGTAACAGAGTGCCTGTATTTTGTGGAATATCAGGTTGAAATAGTGCTAGTCTCATTTTAGTTAGGCTTTACAATTTGTTCTTTTTTACTTCTGTATACAGCTGCAAAATCAACAGGTGTCAGCATGAGCGGCGGTAAGCCGGCATTTGCTAAATTTGATGAAATGATTTGACGTGCATACGGGAATAGTAATTTAGGTATTTCGATAAATAATACCGGTTCTAATTTTTCTTCCGGTAAATGAACGGTACATGCTGCAGCATATGCTAATTCAAATATGAATAGACTTTCGTTGTTGATGTCGGCGTTTATTCGTATGTTTAGAGTTACTTCGAAGTTGTTTTCATTGAGTTTGTTGACATCTATATTTAAATCTACGTTGATTTTGGGTTGATTGTTTAGTTTTGAAAAAATAGATGGAGCATGGGGGACTTCTAAAGACATATCGCGGATATATTGCATATTCAGACTTACTTCACCTGTTTCTGGAGTATTACTCATTTCTTTAATTCCTTTCCTTTGAAATTTTATATACCTTTAATATAGAAGTTTATTTTTATACGTCAAATATTATAGTTGATAATAAAGATATTTAACGCTATATTATATTTGTATCTTTAATAGAGGTGTAGAAAAATGTCAGGATATTTGGATATAATATTTTTATTGGTTTTAGTTGTTATTATTTTTAGTAAGTTGAAAAGCGTTTTGGGGACAGGGGCTGAAGATGCTAAGGTTATTATGATCCCAAAAGAGCAATTTGAAAAAGTTTATCATGAATTGAAGAAAAATACTTTAAACGAATCTGTTGCGAAGGTTGATTTAGATAAATTGTCTCCGTTGGATAGAGATTTAGTTAGAATTCCTAATTTTAACAAGAATGTTTTTATTAAAGGTGCTCAAAAAGCCTTTGAAATGATTTTGTCTGCTTTTAGTAAAGGTGATGCTCGCGCTTTATCCAAGTTAGTTAATACTGAACTGCTGAAAAAGTTTGAGGATGTTATTAAATCTCGTAAAGAGCAAGGAATTACCGCTGAAACAGATTTAATTGGTTTTATTGAAACAGAAGTGGAATCGGTTAAATTTGTTGAAAACGATAAAGTTAATTTAGTTGTTAAGTTTGTTAGCGAGCAGGTTAATTTGTTAAAAGATGCCCATGGTGAAGTTATTGAAGGTGATGAAAATTATGTACAGACAATTTCTGATGTTTGGACTTTTGAAAAACCTTTGAATCCTAGAGTTACTAATTGGTTGTTGTGTTCTACGAAAAAATGCTGAAAAAAGGACTTGTTGTTTTGGTCGTGGCCTTTTTAGCTTCTTGTTCTAGTGGGGAGAAAGAAGATGTTGTATCGTCCGCTTTTGATTTACATAAGGTTGAGTTTTCTCAGTTAAAAAACTGGAATGAGGATGATGCAGTTGGCTTTGGTAAGGCTTTGCGTGATGTTTGTATTAAACTGCAGCGCCAAACTTCTCCGTATTTAGGTAGTGAAAAAATTAATTATTCTTTGAGTTCATATAAAAAGCATTGTCAGAATATTTTAGAACTTCATGATGATACTGAAGTAAAATCTTATATTGGACAATATTTTCAGCCTTATGCTGTCGTTGTGGATGGAGATGTTAAGGGAAAGTTTACTTCATATTATGAGGCGACGCTGCGTGCTAGTTATACACGCGGAGGGAAGTATCAATATCCTATTTATGGCAAACCTAAAGATTTAGTTGAAATAAATTTAAGAGATTTTGATAGCTCTTTGCCTAATATGCGTTTGGTTGGTCGTGTTAAAGATGGGAAAATGGTTAAGTATTATACGCGCCAAGAAATAGATGAAGGGAAACTTGAGGCGCCTGTAATATTATGGGGTGATGATCCTGTTGATATTTATATTATGCAGATTCAAGGAGCAGGCGTGGCTACATTACCGGATGGTAAGGAAATACGCGTGGCGTATGCGGATAATAATGGGCATAAATTTAAGGGAATCGGTTCTATTTTATTAGAAAAAGGATTGATAAAATCGGGTGACGCATCTATGCCGAAAATTCGTGAATGGTTGCGCGAAAATGGTGAAACGGCTAAGAAAAATATGTTGCTGAATGATAGATTTATTTTTCATAAAATTGTTGACGCTGAAGGTCCTATCGGGGCAATGGGGCTTCCTCTTGTGGCTGGAAGAAGTTTAGCCGTTGATAAGCATTATATCCCGCTTGGCTCTATTATGTGGTTGGAAACGACCGGACCTGATGGCGAACCTATCAACAAGTTGGTTATGGCTGAAGATGTCGGGAGTGCCATAAAAGGAGGAATTCGCGGTGATTATTTCTGGGGACATGGTGAGGAAGCCTTAGAATCTGCCGGAAGAATGAATTCTGAAGGGTGTTATTTTATTTTGATACCAAATGATGCTGAGGTCAAAATAAATGACTGATACAGATGAAAATGAAACGTGGGAAGAAGTGGTTAAAGGAGTTAAACCTTTAAAAACGAATCGTTTTGTAGGTGATGTTGAAGCAAAAGAAGTAGTTATTCGTCAAGATAAGATTACGACGGTTACATTTGATACGTTAAAAAAATATCGTTGCGTTGAAAAAGATGACTTTTCGCAAATGGATGGCTCTTTGGCAAAAAGATTTAGGCGTGAAGAGTTTAAAATCGAAGCAACGCTTGATTTGCATGGAATGACGGAAAAGTCAGCGTTTGACGAAGTATGTGATTTTATTAAATCTGCTTATAATCAGGGTAAACGTTGCGTTTTGATTGTTACAGGAAAAGGTTATGATGATACCTTATTTAGTGAGAAAGGGGTATTGCGCAAATCTGTTCCAAATTGGTTATCTCATACGGAAATAAGTTCTTTGATTTTGGCATATAAAAATCCGTCAGAGGCAAAAGGCGGGGCGGGTGCTTTGTATATTTTATTGCGTAAAAAAAGTTAGTTTTATTTTGTTTTTTATAAAAGAAAACCCCACTTTAGCGGTGGGGTTTTTCTTTTGTAGAGAGTTTATTAACTAGCTCACTTTTTTCTTTTCAGGAATAAAGTTTTGGTCGAGCATAATATTTTCAACAGCTAACTCTGTTGATGGTTGGTATGCAATACCACTTTCTATAATGTTTCCAACGTTTAATAGGTCAGAATCGTTAGATTTTAAGCAAGAAATTGTTTTTTCATCTGCTTTGATTACCAGACTTAAAACAGGGTTCTTTTGAGATTTATTCTCAATGGTCTTTTGCTTACGAATTTCTGTAGAAACGGTAGAAATTGTGTTGTACAGAAGAGCGTTTTCTGCACTAATAGAATCTAAGCAACTTAATGATGTCCAAAGTTCTTTGTGAACAGAAATGTCTGTTGCTTTTTTCCATGGACGTGCTTGATATACTTCTTCAGTAATGAATGGGCAGAATGGAGCTAACAATTTGATAAAGGTATCAAGTGAGAGCTTTAAGGTTGCGATTGCTGAAGAGTTATCTTCGGAGTATGCACGTTTTTTTACAATTTCAACATAGTTATCGCAGAAATCCCAGAAACGTGTTTCTATTGCATCAAGAGCTAATGAATAGTCGTAGTTTTCAAAGCTCTGTTTTGCTGATTTTATGGTGTCTGCCAAATTCTTAATCCAAGATTTATCTAAGCTATTGGTTATATCATTCAGATAATCGGCAGATGTTGAATTGCCAACAATCATAAATACAAATTTGCTGGCGTTGTACATTTTTACAACCAACTTACGACCTTGTTGCATCATCTTTTCTTCAAAAGCCGTATCCGCACCGAGTTTTGCTTTGGCTGCCCAATAACGAACAGCGTCGGCAGAGTGATTTTCAATCAAATGCATCGGCGTTACAACGTTTCCTTTGGATTTGCTCATCTTTTTACGGTCTGGATCAAGGATAAAACCACTGATGAGTGTTTTGTACCAAGGAATTGTGTTTTCGTGCATTAAGCTTTTGGCAATTGTGTAGAAAGCCCAAGTACGAATAATGTCGTGAGCTTGCGGGCGAATATCAAACGGCATAGATAAATTTGAGTTATCTTTTGCCATAGCCATTGCGATTTGTGGTGTTAAAGAAGATGTTGCCCATGTATCCATAACATCAGGGTCTCCGGCAAATCCGTTTGGTTGGTTTCTTTGAGCTTCTGTATAGCCGTTTGGAGTATCTGCCATTGGGTCTATAGGAAGTTGGTCTTTTTCTGGCAAAATAACGCTATTATAATCAATATTTCCGTTAGCATCTACTTTGTACCAAACAGGGAATGGAACGCCAAAATAACGTTGACGGCTAATGCACCAATCTTGGTTTAATCCTTCGGTCCATGTTTCATAACGATGTTGCATATATGCCGGTAACCATTCAATTTTGCGTCCAGCGGAGAGCATTTCTTGTTTCATATCCATCAAGTTGATAAACCATTGACGAGATGGCACGAATTCAAGCGGTAAATTACCTTTTTCATAGAATTTTACCGGATGCATAATTTTTCTGGGTTCGCCGATTAAGTAGCCTTGTTCTTTTAACATTTCGGCAACTTTCTTTTTAGCGATATGCGCAGGCAAACCAATTAATTGATTAAAGTTCTGTTGAGCTTTTTCTTTATTAAGCGTAGTGAAAGGACCTTCGCCGTAGGTGATGTTCATGATTTTGCCATCAAGACCGATGATTTGCTTAATCGGCAGACCGGATTTTTTCCACCAAGCAACGTCGGCGGCATCACCAAAGGTGCAGACCATCATAATACCGGTTCCTTTGTCTTTTTCAGCGTGTTCGGATGCAACAATCGGAACAGGAATATCAAACAACGGAACAATGGCTGTTTTGCCGAATAAATGTTTGTAACGTTCATCATCCGGATGAGCCACAATAGCTAAGCAAGCGGCTAAAAATTCCGGACGAGTGGTAGCGATAGTAAAGGTTTCGTCGCTGTCTTTAACACTAAAGCGAATATCGTGGAAGTAACCCTCCATTTCTTTATCTTCAACTTCGGCTTGAGAAACAGCGGATTTAAATGTAACATCCCACATAATCGGAGCTTCTACGGCTACGACTTTGCCTTTTTTGTATAAATCCAAGAAGGATGCTTGAGAGATTTTTATGGATGTCGGACTGATTGTGGAATAAGTCAAATTCCAATCATAAGAGTGTCCGATACGACGGAAAACGTTTTCAAAGATTTTTTCATCTTCTGCGGTTAGGGTTTCGCAGGCTTCAATAAAGTTTTTGCGGGAAATTTCTTTGCGTTCGTCTTTGCTGTTTTCAATATGAACAGGTTTGAAATTCGGGTCATAAGCAACTTTGGGGTTGCAAGCGATGTTATAATAGTTTTGAACACGGCGTTCTGTCGGTAAGCCGTTGTCGTCCCAGCCGATTGGGTAGAACACGGATTTTCCCTGCATGCGTTGATATCTGGCAATAATATCGGTTTGAGTATAGCTGAAAATGTGACCGATATGCAAAGAGCCGGAGACGGTTGGCGGCGGGGTATCTATCACAAAACTGTTGTCACGGCTTTGTGTGGCATCATATTTATAAACCTCGTTTGCGCTCCAATATGCGTCGCAACGTTTTTCTATTTCTTCGGCATTAAATTGACTATCTAATCCTTGTTCTTCTTTATAAGACATTGTTTCGTTTACTCCAATAAAAATCAAACTGTTGCAGATTTTAGCAAGAGCTTATTTAAAAGTAAAGGATTTAAATGGTTTTGAATGAGCGGTTTAAGCGAAAAAGGCGATTTTTTGAGATTGTGGGGCAAGGGAGATTTTGAGGTTTAAAGTCTATTTGTTTAAAAAAGCGGAGTCAAATTGACGGAATCTACAAAAAAGTATTGAAAACAATAGAAAAAGATGTTATAGTTAAGATGTGAATTTATATTTAGGTGTTTTGAATTATTTTAGAGTTTATTATGCAAGTGGTCTTTCGGGATTATTTACTGATAACTTCTCTGGAAGAATTTGAAATGCCTTTTTTATGTTGAATTTTTAATTTAATATCCATATGAGAGCAACAAATTTTTTCTTTAAAACAGCCTTATGTGCTGTTTTTGCATTGGTGGCGATAGCCATTAATGCTCAGAAGATTGTTAATGGAGTGTCTTTGACCAAGAAAGAGGTCAAGGAACTCTTAGTGAAAGATCCCTCTATGAGAATTTCCATGGAGGAAAAAGAAATCTCTCGCGCGGCAGATTCTATCCGCGTAGAGAGAAAGATCGCGTACACACGCGATAATTCTTTTTTCTTTTATCGGGATACAATCTCCCGATACGTTGGGAATTCAAATGAAATTGATTTTGCCACGAAGGAAGCCGTGCTTCGTGGTGAAAAAGAAGTCCGCTCAAGCGCACAGCGTGCGGACGGAACCAGAATTAACGGTATCTATGTATCTGCTCTGGGAGGAGCGGATTATGTGGATAAGACGCTGAACGCCAAGGCAGGTGTTCGCGTTGGTGTGAATTTTAAGCGCCTTCTGCTTGAAGTGGAAGGAGCTTATTCCACCAGCGCGCATACTTCTCGCTCCACCTTGAGTGGGAAGTATGACATCATTGCCGTAAGTGGCAATGTAGGATATAAGTTCTGGCAAGACCGGAACTATCGTTCCTATATTGCTGCTGTATTGTCTGCCGGATATGCCCTGCAGACATCAAGCGGCTCGGATGATGTCGCCAGAACCCAGAATTACGGGTTCATTGGGGCGTTGAATCTGCGGGGAGCTTGGTCGTTTGCCCCTAGCTGGCTTCTCTTCGGAGAAGTTGGTGCCACCCTGAAGCCGGAGGTGTTCCATACGGAAGGATGGCAGCAGATGGACAACATTGGTCCGTGTGCCGCTCTAGGGCTGACCTACCTCTTCTAAAAGACCACTTTATGAAACAGCAGATTTTAGGAATTCCCTAAAGTTTGCTGTTTCTTTTTGTTTTAAAAGGATTTTTTGAGCGGTTTAAGCGGAAAAGGGCGATTTTTTGAGATTTTAGAGAGAGGGGGAATTTGAGGTTTAAAGTCTATTTGTTTAAAAAAGCGGAGTCAAATTGACGGAATCTACAAAAAAGTATTGAAAACAATAGAAAAAGATGTTATAGTTAAGATGTGAATTTATATATTAGGTGTTTTGAATTATTCTAGAATTTTATTATGTGGTGGTCTCTTAGGGATTATTTACTGATAACTTCTCTGGAAGAATTTGAAATGCCTTTTTTATGTTGAATTTTTAATTTAATATCCATATGAGAGCAACAAATTTTTTCTTTAAAACAGTCCTCGTGGCTGTTTTTGCATTGGTGGCGATAGCCGCTAGTGCTCAGAAAGTGGTTAAAAATATCAATGTACGCGACACCACAGCGTGCGTTGCATATTTAAGTGAGAACTTAAGAGACACTATTGCGTCAGTGTCTCGTTGTGAGAGAAATGACACCGTGTTCGTGAAAACGACGCGCGTGTTTGTAAAAAACAACGCTGTCGTTTTCCGGACAGACAGCGATGTCTATACACTAGATCCGGAATATCTGGCAAAGAAGGCTGAAAATGCTGCTTTGCTGGATACCCTCTACAAGAAGAGCGTTGGAGCTCTCTTTGTAGAGAAAGTGAAATCCGCAGGCGAGGAAAACAAAAGAGACACTTACTTCACGGAGGTAGGTGATTCTTTAAGAATTCCGCACGCCTCTGCGGACAAATACGGTGCGTCATTGGAAGTCTCTGGCGGTTGCTTGTTCTCCGAAACGGTGACAAGCCCGCTGATCAGCGTCGGCTTTGAATATTCCGGCTCATGGTGGGCTGGGATTTTAAACGCCGAGATTGGCTGGAACAAGTATAATAAGAACGCGGTGAATGCCGGAAGTTCTTATTTAACTTACAGCACCGAACTCTTGGGTGCTGTACAGCCGTTCAAGCTCAACAAGGCCAACACCGCCAGATTGTTTCTGGTCGGTGGTGCCGGCTTCCAGTGGTATTCCACTGACTCCAAGCCTTGGTTAGGCGAGGATGGTCAGTGGTACGATTTCCGCAGCGGCGGAAATTCACCGTATTGGACGGCAGGTCTCCGCTTTGAGTGGCGGAAATTTGCCACTGGCAATAGCTGGACGGTATCAATACTTTACCGTCAGCTGACAGGTTCCGGAGTCATCCAGAACGCTTCTCTTGAAAGAGAGAATGGCGTGATGGTGAAGGTCGGATACTCGTTCGGTCTTTGCCGGAACAAGGTTGGTTCCGTTAAGGAGTCAAAGGCACTGGCTTACTAATAATTGCAGGGAAAGATGAGGGCGTATGCTCTCGCTTTCTCTGCTTTTTTTATGGTTAAAAAGGGGATTTTTGAGTGTTTTTAGGATTATAGCGCGCGATTTTTGTTGTTTTAGACGGAAAAATAGGGTATAATTCTATTCAGAACTAAAATTATTTAGATATGAAGAAGAATTTTTTCGCAGTCATGGCAGCGATAGTTGTCATCTGCTCGGCTTTTGTTGGAAATGCGTCTGCACAGTGTCTTTACCGCTATGATTACGGTTATGGCGGGGGCGGTTTATTTGGTGAAGGAGCTAATTTCTACGCCGGATTTGGCGCAGGTGCCGCTCTGGTCAATGACCTTGCTTCTCCAACATTTAGCGCGCGTTTGGGCGTAGAAGCAGGACTCTTTGTGGCAGAGTTAGAGGGAAGCTATCTCTCTATCAATTCCGTTTATGATGATGGCTTTGAACCCGAAACAAACACCCTCTCTACCATGACGGTGGGGGTAAACGTTGGGCTTAATATTTTAGCTTCCTCCGTGGGGCTCTTGTCCTTGATGCTCCATACGGGGTATGCACTGCAAGAGGAATGGTATCATGGTGGTTATTATGACTATTATGGTCATGCCTACTATGGGCGTTATTATATCGGAGTCGGCTTAAACGGTTCCGTCAATCTGACGAATCGCTTGGCTCTCTTTGCAGAGGCAAGGTATCAGTCCATCCCGATTGACGGATGCGGAGAAACGAAATGGGGAGGTGTTCTCTCCGGCGGACTCCGTGTCTATTTCTAAATTATGTTGAACTCTTTTTAAGCGGTGGGAGAAATCTCGCCGCTTTTTTGCGCTCGCTGCTTTTTGTTTTTTTGATGTGGCTTTTTTGTTAGGTCGGACTTGAAAGAAGTTTGACGGTGATTATATCAACAGGGTATCGTTTTAATTTTGGAGGATGTTGTACATGAATAAATTGTTTATGGGGCTTTTGGCTATGGCCGCTTTGACACTCATTGTGACAAAGGCTATCGCCGGTGCCAGCAATACAAATAATAATGCGGCAAATGCTGCGGCTAATGCCGATAACGGAGGAGTCATGATTATCGAAACTTATTCGGCATCTTCGGTTGCTACTCCGGGGAATGCTGATGGTAATAATGATATGCAACCACTGCCCGGCGATCCAGGGGTTGAAGTTGCACCACTTGATTCTTCTGCCGCTCAACCGATTATGGTTGAAGAAGAGGATGTGATGATTCAACAAACAGAGGATGGTGAGTAATCTCTTATCTTTAAATACATCGTTTAAACACCTTTAAATACGCCGTTATCTTCAACGACGTATTTTTTTGTTGGAATGTTGTAAAAAAATGGTAACTCAAAGTCGCGAAAATGTTATTTAAATACACTGTGTAAATTTATATAAGAAAACACCTCGCACTTGAGCACGAGGTGTTTTTTGTGATTAAAGAATTAAATTATTCTTTGTTTTTCAAAGCTTCGCCTAAAGCGTCACCTAAAGTAGAACCGGAAGCGTTTGAAGCTGAATATTCTTCAATTGCTTTCTTTTCTTCTTCAATCTCATAAGCCTTTACAGAAACACCTAATTTTGCGTTTTTGCGATCAACAGAAGTTAATTTTGCTTCCAAAACGTCACCTTCTTTGTAGCTTAACGGATCGTTGTTTTCTTTAGATAAATCTGCTTTCTTAATTGTTGCAGCAATGCCTTGAACTGTTACTTGAACACCTTTTTCATCAGCACCGGTTACGATTGCTTTAACAATGTCTCCTTTTTTCAAAGATTCTAATGTCATGGCAACGTTGTTTTCAGACATTTGTTTAATGCCCAAGCTGATGCGCTCTTTTTCTACGTCAACATCAATGATTTTTGCTTCAATTGTTTGACCTTTGGTGTAATCTTTAACAGCCTCTTCGCCGGATTTTTCCCAAGAAATGTCAGACAAGTGAATCATACCATCAATTTCGTCAGACAAACCAATGAACAAACCAAATTCGGTGATGTTCTTAATTTTGCCTTCGATAACAGATCCTAATGGATGTTCTTCAATGTATGCAGCCCATGGATTTGGTGTGCATTGTTTGATGCCCAAACTGATACGGCGTTTTTCCGGATCAACTTCAAGAACTTTAACTTCAACTTCTTGTGATGTTGAAACGATTTTACCAGGATGTACGTTCTTGCGTGTCCAGCTCATTTCTGATACATGAACAAGACCTTCAATGCCGTCTTCGAGTTCAATGAATGCACCGTAATCAGTGATGTTGGTTACTTTTCCTTTGTAGATTTCGCCGACTTTATACTTGTCTGCAACAGCTTGCCATGGGTCATTTTCCAATTGTTTCATGCCAAGGCTGATACGTTGTGTATCTTCATTGAATTTGATAACTTGTACTTTTACGGTTTGTCCTAATGAAAGTACTTCTGCAGGATGATTGATTCTCTTCCATGAAATGTCAGTAACGTGTAATAAACCGTCTACACCGCCCAAATCGATGAATGCACCGTAATCAGTTAAGTTCTTAACGATACCTTCTAATACGGAACCTTCTTTGATGGTGTCTATTAATTCAGCGCGAGCTGATGCTCTGGTTTCTTCTAACACAACTCGACGAGAAACAACGATGTTACCGCGTACTTTGTCCATCTTCAAAATTTGGAACGGTTGTGAAATTCCCATTAGAGGTGTGATGTCTTTAATCGGGCGGATATCAATTTGTGAACCCGGCAAGAAAGCAATCGCACCATTCAAATCAACAGTGAAACCGCCTTTAACGCGACCGAAGATTACACCGTTTACTCTTTCGTTGTTGTTCATCATCTTTTCAAGGTCTTGCCATACTTCTTCACGGCGCGCCTTTTCACGAGATAATACGATGTTGCCGTCTTTGTCTTCGTATCTGTCTACCAATACTTCTACAACGTCGCCAACTTTTAATTCATCGTTTCTTCCGAATTCGCGAAGCGGAATGCGGCCTTCTGATTTCAAACCTACATCAACAGTTGCGAAATCGTCTGTTAAACGAATGATTGTTCCTTTCATAACTGTGCCAACAATGCCTTTGTTGCCGAATTGTTCATTCAACAATTCTTCAAAATTTTCAGTCATTTCAGGAATTTGTATTTCTGCAGTATTTGCCATTATTTTTTATTTTCAAAAAATGCCAGACCCTCATAAGAGGCGGACTTGTGCATATTAAAAATACTTCTTTATGCTGCACCGCATAAAAGAATTGTCAGACTCTTAGCTTTAAATATCTAAAAAGTCAAGAAAATTGTGTTAAAATCGGTGCTTTTGTTACTTTGTTTTAGACTTTGTACGGAAGGCGTTTGTATATGAAATCACTTATGCAATTGGGGAGAATGCTTCCTAACCATACGGCTAATCTCATTGGCCACGGAAAGGCTATTAAACCGATGTTCTTTTGTATCCTTTTAGCAATGATTTCTGCAGCTTTGTCGGCTTCCATAAAAAATGGCATCGGACAGGTGTTTTTGTCGGTGATTCTTGAACGGACGAATCCGGGACATATTGTGTTTACTTGTATGTTGTAAGCTAGCAAATTTAAACGTAGAGCTTCTCCGTATGTTTTTACACATGCTTTGGTGGCACTGTATGATGGACAGGCAGGAAGTCCATGATAACCGGCAATGGATGCTGTGATGGCAATGATTTTGTCTTTATCGGTTCTTTTTTTATAATTTTCAATGGTGGGAGTGATTGTATTTATTACTCCCATGACGTTTGTATTGAATGTGTTGTATATATTTTCGGGGGTTTCTTCTAACGTGGCGACGCCTGCATTAGCAAAAACTAGATTTAGTGGTGTTGATTTTTCTGCGGTATTTATCCAATTTTCAACTTCTTCTTTGTTGGTTATGTTGATGATTTGGGCGTGAATTTTTGCTTTTCCGATTTTTTGACATGCTTTTTTTACTTTGCTTAATCTTTGTTGGTTTCGTCCACAGATGTATAGATTTTCTGTTTCTTGCTGTTGCGCGTAATATAATGCCAATGCTTCACCTATTCCCGATGATGCGCCCGTAATCAGAATATTTTTGATAATCATGGTGTAATCCTTTAAATAAAACTTTATTTATGTGTTTTATCATATATATTACTTCTTAAGAAATGTAAAAGGTTAGAAAAAATTATGAGGCTTTTTATGACTGATTGTAATTATAGAAATAAAAGAAAAGGTACGATGTTTATTTTTTCAGCTCCGAGTGGTGGCGGGAAAAGTTCAATTATTAGGGAAATATTAAAAAATTTGGATGATATCCAACTTTCTGTTTCTGTTACAACGCGTTTGCCCAGAGATGGGGAAATTGAAGGTAAAGATTATTATTTTATTTCAGAAGAAGAGTTTGCTAAGTTGATTAAAAATAATGAGCTGTATGAATATGTTAATTCTGATTTCGGACCAAAGTACGGGACTCCTAAAATGCAGGTTGATAAGCTCTTAAATCAGGGAAAAGATGTTATTCTTGATTTGGATTTTTTCGGTGTTCAAAATTTAAGAAAATTGGCTGGTGACAGAGTTAAGGCTATTGCGTTAATTCCTCCGTCAATGAGAGTTTTGCGTGAGAGATTGGTCGGACGGGCTACCGATGCGGATGAAATTATTGAGCGCCGGATGAGTATGGCTGAAAAAAGAATTAAAGAATCAATGTTTTATGATTATGTTATTGTGAATGATGACTTGGATAAGGCTGCGGATGAAGCTATTTCTATTATTAAATCGACTCGAGTTGAAAGAAAAAATATTTGCGAATTGGAAGAACTCATCAATCAGATTGTGGAAGATAAGTAAATGACTAAGATTTATAATTCAATTGTTGAAATGGTGGGGCATACGCCTTTGTTGAGATTAGGAAATCTGACAACGAAGTTTAAGTTAAATGCCGAGATCTTGGCAAAGTGTGAAATGTATAATCCTCTTTTTTCGGCAAAAGACAGAGTGGCGTTGTCAATGATTCAAAAACAAGAAAAATCGGGCGTAACCGATGATACGGTTTTTGTGGAGGCGACTTCCGGTAATACGGGAATTGCTTTGGCTGCGATTGTTGCTGCAAAAGGATATAAATTGATTATTGTTATGCCGGAAAATATGTCGCAAGAGAGAATCGCTTTAATGCGTCATTTGGGAGCAGAGGTTATTCTTACTCAGGCCGAAGATGGTATGAGCGGTGCTATTCATAAAGCCGAGATTTTAAAAGAAAGGAATCCTAATGTCGTTATTTTAAATCAATTTGAAAATGGGGCGAATCCTGATGCTCATCGGATGGGAACAGCTATGGAAATACTAGAAGATACCGGTGGTGATTTTGATGCGATTGTTGCAGGGGTAGGAACTTCCGGTACACTTACAGGTCTTGCTTCTGTTTTGAAAACGTATAATCAGGATTTGTTTGTCGCCGCAGTTGAACCGGCCGGTAGTGCAGTCTTAAGCGGGGAAACTTCCGGTATTCATAAAATTCAAGGAATTGGTGCAGGTTTTGTTCCGGCTTTGTATGATAAATCTTTGGTTAGTGAGATTATTAAAGTTAGTGATGATGAGGCTATTGAAATGGCTAGAATTGTTGCTAAAACTGAAGGTTTGCCAATTGGTATTTCCGGCGGAGCTGCCGTTGTTGCGGCTGTCGAATTGGCAAAACGTGCGGAGTTTCTTAATAAACGCTTGGTGGTTGTTTTACCTGATAGTGTTGAACGCTATTTGTCTACAGGATATTTTTAGGATTTTTGACAATGATGAAACCAAATTCAATTTTAGGTTCTTACCTTATTAAACAGACAATATTGAATTTCTTGTTTGTTTTGGGGATTATTTGCGCAATTATCATGATGTTTGATATGATTGAAATTTTGCGTAGGACTTCTGGTCGTCACGATGCGTCTGTTGGTTTTTTGTTGCAATATGTTATTGCTAAATTGCCGGAAACAGTTGATAAAGTTGTTCCTTTTATTGTAATGGTTTCAACAATGATTGCTTTTTGGCGCTTGAGTAAAACAAATGAATTTGTGATTATTCGGGCAACCGGTGTGTCTATTTGGGGAGTTCTGACGCCGGTGTTGTTGGCTGTGTTTGGAATAGGTGTTTTTTGGGTGGCAGTCCTAAATCCGATTTCGGCTAAATTGTTTGAATTGAAAGAAACTATGTCTTATCGCTTATCTACGGATAACCCTAATGCTATGCTCTTTTCTAATAAAGGACTCTGGATACGAGAGGGGAAAAGTGATGGTACTGTTGCTATTCTTAATGCCGGTAGTCTTAATTTGCAAGATGGGGTGCTATGGCTTAGGGATATCAGTATTATTGAAGTTGATGACAATACTCAAGTGAAACGTCGTCTTGAGGCTTTTGTTGCAACGTTGGAAGACGGTGATTTGAATTTACGCGATGTGCGTATTTATAAAGCCGGTCAACAAGCTGAGATTTTAAATAGTCTTAAATATCCGACTGAGATGAATATCCAACGTATTAAAGATAATTTTGTAGATCCGGAAGCTATTTCTTTTTGGAATTTACCGGATACAATTGAATTTTATGAAACCTCCGGTTTTTCTGTGCAACGTTATAAAATGAGATATTTAAGTTTAATTGCTTTGCCGTTTTTCCTGATGGCAATGGTTTTGGTTGCAGGAATTTTCTCATTGAAAGCTAGTCAGCGTCAAGGCGGAGTTTTGTTAATGATTGTATCCGGTATTGCAACAGGATTTACGGTTTATTTTACTTCGCAAGTTATTTCTGCTTTTGGGGTAAATGCGTATATTCCGGCGTGGTTTGCTGTTTGGGCTCCGGCTATTGTGGTTGCATCAATCAGTATCTCTGTTTATTTACATAAAGAAGAATAGTAATTATTGGAGCAGTGATATTATTTCCGATGATATTTTACACGGACGCATATTTTCCAGACTTAGAAATACTAGAGTGATGTCTATTTCGCACAATATGTTTTCTCCGCGGTAAAGTTTCTGTTCCATTTTTAGAGATACACCTTTGATTTCTGTTATTTTGCACGTTATATCTAAAGCATCGTCGAGTTTTGCCGGAGATTTATAACTAATGTTACAGTCGCGGACAACAAAGCCTTTTCCTTCTTTTTTGAGCATTTCTTCTTGATTGATTCCTAAATGACGGAGAAATTCCGTTCGGGCTCTTTCTGCGTATTTTAAATAATTTGCGTAGTAAACTATGCCACCGGCATCGGTGTCTTCATAATAAATTCTTATAGGGAATGAAAATGTTTTATCTTCAAAGAGTTTTCCTTTTATTGTGTCTGTGGTATATGTCATCTTCTTAAATTCCTAAATCATCCATAAAACTAAATTGGTTATTGTTGTTTTTGAATTTGCTTATGCCTAAATATTTGCATCCTTGTTCAGATAAAACACGTCCTCTTGGTGTACGTTGTAAAAATCCCAGCTTTAGCAAATAAGGCTCAATTACTTCTTCAATTGTATCGCGTTCTTCTGATAAGGCTGCGGCTAATGTATCGGCTCCGACTGGACCTCCTCCATAGTTCTTTGCTATGCAATTTAAATATCTACGGTCAAATTCATCTAATCCATATGCATCGACATCTAATAATCTTAGGGCTTTGTCGGCAATTGCTGAATCTATTTCAACATTACCGGCAACGGCTCCGAAATCTCGAACACGTTTCAATAAACGACCGGCAATACGCGGCGTGCCTCGCGAACGTTTGGCTATTTCCATGGCGCCGTCATTTGAAATCGGCATGTTTAATAAGTGTGCGCCTCTTAATACGATTTTTTGTAAATCTTCATGATTATAAAAGTCCATACGCAACGGAATTCCAAAGCGTTCTCTTAATGGGGTAGATACTAGACCCGAACGTGTTGTTGCGCCGACTAGTGTGAAAGGTTGTAAGTCTATTTTTACCGAACGAGCGGAAGGACCTTCCCCGATAATAATGTCTAGTTGAAAGTCTTCCATGGCGGAATATAAAACTTCTTCTATGGCGGGGTTTAGACGATGAATCTCGTCGATAAATAATACATCTCTGGCTTCTAAATTTGTTAATATTGCCGCTAAATCTCCGGATTTTGTTATCATTGGTGCTGATGTTGCCTTAAATCCTACTCCCAGTTCTTTAGATATAATGTTGGATAGGGTGGTTTTACCTAGACCGGGAGGTCCGTAAAGTAATACATGGTCTAAAACTTCACCTCTGCTTTTGGCAGATTGGATGAAAACTTTTAGGTTTTGACATACTTTTTCTTGCCCGACAAATTCATCTAATGTTGTCGGACGTAAATTTATGCTTGCCGGAGAATTGTTTTCATCAGTGGAGAGTTTTTTTGCGCTTACAATTCTTTCTTTTTCATCGGACAGCATAGTTATTTCTCCAGTTGATTAAATTCTTTTAGAGCCAGACGTATTAATGTTCCTAAATCAGCTTTAGGATTATTTAAGCAAATTTCTGTGGCAACACGATAAGCATCGATTTTTTGATATCCTAAATTGGTTAAGGCTGAAGTTACGTCTTCTGTGTTATTATAGGTTTGACTTTCTGTATCTTCTGTATCAGAGATTTTTGATGGGGAAACTTTGGCTGTTGTTTCTTCTGCGCTTACTTCTGTGAATTGTGCTTTTTCTATATCCGAGGTTCCCATATATTCAACGGGAATGGTGACAATTTTATCTTTTAATTCCGTTACTAATCGTGCAGCCAATTTGGGACCGACACCTGAAGCTCTGAGAAAAGAACTTTTATCTTGTGCGGCAACGGCTTGCGATAGTTGTGCCGGTGATAATGCACTTAATATACTTAAGCAAACTTTTCCTCCAACGCCTTGTATTTTGGTCAGAGTGTTAAACCATTCCTTTTCCCACGGATTTTGAAAACCGAACAGTGTTATACTATCTTCTTTTATTACAGTTTCTATTAATAAAGAAGCATATTCGCTTTGTTTTAGTTTTGAAAGTGATCGAGATGACATGTTGACGAGGTAGCCAACCCCGTTTACGTCTATGATGCAACAGTCTTCTCCTATGTTGTCAATAATTCCTTTTAATTTTGCTATCATCTTTTTTCCTTTGTTTTTTGTAAGTCTAAAGGTCTTTTTGTCGGCCTTCAAGTGTTTTTTTATATAACCCCCTTTTATTCGTGGTTTTGATGGTTATATCCGTGATGATGTTTAAACATTATTAAAGGATGTAAGGATGAAAGAATGTAAGGTGTTTATTTTAGCTTTATTGTGTTTTATGGGGACGGAAAATGCCGGTGCGGAAAGTTTAATATCTGAGTATCAGCAGTTTAAAAATAATCTTAATCAAAAATACGGGTTTGATTATAATGTTGATGTTTCCGTATTAGGACAGCGAACCAGTCCAAGTGGTAAAAATAATGCGGTTCAAGCATATATTTATCCCGAATTTTCTTGGACGACTTTTGATAATCATTATGGTACCGGGACTTTAAATTTTGCTTATACAATTATTCGTTACGGAAATCATAATGCAAATGATTTAGCGGGTAATTCCGGCTTTGTTACGGGAATTAATGATTATACCAATGACGAAAATCAGTTTGATGAACTCTATTATACTTATCAATTACCGGCGAATTGGAATTGGTTAACTTTTGCTCTCGGACAATTTCCTCTCTATAATTTTGACGGGACAAATTATGATTCTAATCAGCAAGTTAATTTCTTAAATGATTCTTTGGCACAAAACGCTTCGGCTTCATATTCTGATGCCGGTTTGGGTGGGTATGTGCAGATTACGCCTAATGATGAATGGAACTTTACGTTTGGTGGACAAGATGCTACAAATGTTGAGGCTCCCAGTATCCGTTTTAATCATTTGGATGAAAATCATTATACAACATTTGGATATGTTGCGTATACTCCCACTATTAAAGGTTTAGGGGATGCGGAAATTTCTTTGTTGGTATATAATCAACCGGCTGTTACAGAACAGCCTCAGACAACTAATGGGTGGTCGCTTAATTTATCTCAAAATATTGGGGAAAAATTTAGTGTTTTTGCTCGTGTAAATGAAGTTAGCGGTAGTATGGAAGAAATTCGACAATCTTGGGTATTGGGAGGTGTTTATAACAATCCTTTAGATAGGAACCCTTTGGATCAAATAGGTTTAGCGTATGCTTATAATAAAATCGATGAAGCGGCTGTCGGTGAACAAATTTCTCATAAGGCTGAACAAATTATAGAGGCGTATTGGGCGTGGGGAATTGGTGATATGTTGACGATTACTCCTGATGTGCAGTTGTATATTAATCCGGCGCTTAATCAAAAATCTGATTATGGGGTGGTTACCAGTCTGCGTGCAACTGTGTTCTTTTAGCCGATTGTTTTTACTTTTTTTGTTTCGACCTACTGTTGTTTGGGCAATGGTAGGTTTCTTTTTAAATACATTGTTTAAATACATCGTTTTTTCTTTTTTATTCATAAACGGCCTTTTTCGTTGTGTATTAATGGTATTTTCTTGATGTTTCTTCTGTAAAAAAGGGGTATGTATTCGATATTAATTGAAGTTCTGGTAAGAGGTGAGTTTTTTTAATATGCGAAAGCTAGGATTGTTTGTTTTTATAATGTTAATTTCTGCGTGTCAGTCTAAACAAGTTATTGTGCCGGCTGTTGTTCATAATGTTAGTACAACTCAGGAGGTTGTTGTGGAAAAAGCTCGTTTGCCGATTATCGGAGAAGTTGAACCAATTTATTTTTTACCGATGAAATCTCCGTTTGCTGCCAGAATTGATACCGGTGCGACAACGTCTTCTTTGGATTGTAATGATGTGGAATATTTTGAACGTGATGGCGAAAAATGGGTGTCCTTTAAACTTAAAAATCGTAAAACAGGTGAAGAACATTTGTTTGAAAAAAAAATTGAGCGTTCGTTTAAAGTTAAACGAGCCGGACAAGATGAGAGCCGTAAAGCTGTGAAAATGGATGTTAAAATGGGAGGAGAAGTCTTTTCTGCTGTTTTCTCTATCGCTGATAGATCTGATTTTGATTATCAAGGGTTAATCGGACGTAATATTTTAACAGGAAGATTTTTGGTTGATACATCTACTTCTTATACGCTGAACTAATTAGGATGAATGATTATGAAACTAAATTTAACCAGATTTTTTACTATTAGAAAAGTTTTGAGTCTTTTGTTGATTTGTGCTGTAGGTTATGCAGCGTATAGTATCTATTATAAGGTTAAATATTGGGGATTTTCTCTCTCTCCAAAGGCTGTTACTGATGTATGGACGGTAGATGCTAAAATTTCATTTAGGGCTCTTGGGGGAGATGTTAAAGTTTCTTTGGCTGTTCCAAATGATAGAGATGGTTTTAAAATCCTTAGTGAGGAAATTGTTGCTAAAGGTTATAAAATTACACAGGATAAAATTAATAGCCGTGTTGTCTTGGAGGGAAAGGATAAAGAAGGTAAGCAGAATCTGTATTATCGTTTGAGTATTTATGATGATGCGCAGAATGTTGCTCTTAATTCTTTGTTAGCAGCAAAAATCGATAGACCTATTTTATCTGAAGAAGAAACTATTCAAATGCGCAAAATTTGGGAATTGTCTGAGTTACAAAAAGGTGATAAAATCCAAAAGGCTATTTTGGCTATTAATCAAGAGGTTAATAATCCTACAATGAGTTTGATTCTGCCTCTTAATCATACAGCAAAAGAATTTGCGGAAAAAGTTATTCAGGTTTTGGCTTATAAAAGAATTCCTGCTCGTATTGCAAGAACGATTAAACTTGAGGAAGGGCGTAAAACCGAAAAGCCGGATATTATGTTGGAGGCATATTATGACGGACATTGGACGCTTTATGATTTGAATACGGCTAAAATAGGGCTGCCTAAAAATTGGGTTATCATTCAAAGAGGCGGAGTTTCTCTTTTGGACGTTAAGGGGGGCGAGGATTCTACGGTCGTCTTCTCTGTTTTGAAATCGGTGGCTTCTCCTCTGAAAATGGCTGAGCATCGTGCTAAAGCTCATGATGAACTTTGGAGTTATAATTATTCTATGTATACTTTGCCGGTGTTTGAACAAAATACTTTAAAATGGTTGATGATTTTTCCTCTGGCGATTTTAGTTGTTGTTATTATGCGTAATGTTATCGGTGTGTCTACCATGGGGACTTTTACTCCTATGTTGTTAGCTATGGCTCTGGTACGGACCGGATTTTGGCCGGGATTGATTTGTTTTTCGGTGATGATTGCTTTGGGTTTGGTTATGAGAGCTTTGGTGGCGAAATTGAATTTGTTATTGGTGCCGAGAATCTCTTTTGTTGTTATTTTTGTTATCTTACTTATTCAAGTTTTGACTGTTGTGGGCTATCGGCTTAATTATACAATTGTCAGTTCGGCTATTTTCTTCCCGATTATTATTACCGCGTGGATTATTGAACGTGCTTCTATTACTTGGGAAGAAGAGGGGGCCGTTAATACTTTGAAAGAAATTTTGTTTACTTTTATAACGGCTGTTGTGACCTACTTTGTTATCAGTAATGAATATGTACGACATGTTATGTTTGCTTTTAATGAACTTAATTTGGTGATTTTATTTGTGGTTATGTTGTTGGGGACTTATACAGGTTATCGCGTAACGGAATTGATGCGCTTTGCACCGCTTATCCATAAGGAAAATTGAAATGTTTGAGTGGCTCTTTAATGGAAAAAAATTGCGCGAAAACGGTGTGTTGGGGATGAACGATCGTAACTATTCGGTAATTGCAAAATATAATAAACGTTCTCTCTATACGCTGGTGGATGATAAAGTTAAAACGAAAAGATTAGCTAACAGTATCAATATTAATACGCCTAAAATGATTGGTATTATTGAATTCCAGTATCAGGTTAAAAATCTTTTGGATATTGTTAAGGGCTACGATACTTTTGTGATTAAACCGGCTCACGGTAGCGGTGGAAAAGGTGTATTGGTAATAAAAAAATATGATGCGAAACATTTTTATAGTGCCTCAGGTGATGTTTTGAGCTTTAAAGATGTTTACCAGCATGTTTCTAATACACTGAGCGGACTTTTTAGCTTAGGCGGAAAATATGATGTTGCGCTTATTGAAGAAGCTGTTAATTTTAGTGATGTGTTCAAAAATTTTAGTTATCATGGCGTACCGGATGTGCGCGTTATTGTCTATAAAGGTTTTCCGGCGATGGTGATGATGCGCTTGGCTACTAAAGAATCCGGCGGACGCGCTAATTTGCATCAGGGAGCTGTGGGCGTTGGCTTGGATGTCAGTACTGGTTTACCTCTTAATGCCGTTATGCATAATAAACCTATTTTTGAACATCCTGATACAAAAGCGAATTTGATGGATTTGCGTGTACCGTTTTGGCGTGAACACTTGATTATCGGTTCTTTGGCCTATGATATGACCGGTTTGGGATATTTGGGGGCGGATATTGTGTTAGATGAGAATCGTGGACCGATGATGTTGGAAGTTAATGCTCGTCCCGGGTTGGCTATCCAAATTGCGAACGGAAAAGGCTTGAAAACACGTTTGCAGGAAATTGATGAAAAGTATCCTTTGGGACTTTCTGCTGAAGAAAGAGTTGATTTTGTCTTGAATCAAGGAAAATAAATTCCTAAATATTAGCCAGAAATAAATTTTATTACGGAATATGTAGGGAGCTAATGATGTCTAATATTTTAGGAAAAAGTGAAACGAAAAGTTTGGATAAAAGTGATACGAAGAATTTAACCGCTGATGATACCAAAAAAATTGGTGTCAGCGAAACAAGAGGGAAAAAAATGAAGTATTCTTATAATGTGACAGACCCTGAAAATGCATTGGTTTTAAAACTCAAAGACGGGGATGTTGTTATTGAAATGTATCCCGATGCGGCACCAAATCATGTTGCAAGAATAAAAGAATTGGTTCGTCAAGGATTTTATAATGGCTTAAAATTTCACCGTGTTATTGAAGGTTTTATGGCGCAAACCGGATGCCCTTTAGGAAATGGAACTGGCGGTAGTGGTAAAAAGTTGAAAGCCGAATTTAATACAATTCCGCATACAAGAGGTATTGTTTCTATGGCGCGTGCTATGCATCCAGATTCAGCGGATAGTCAATTCTTTATTTGTTATGATGATTGTTCACATTTGGATGGGCAATACACTGTTTGGGGGAAAGTCGTTTCCGGTATGGAATTTGTTGATAAAATCAAAAAGGGCGATGGTTATAACGGTATGGTTAGCAAACCCGATGAAATTATCAGTATGCAGGTTATTGCAGATTTATAGGGGGATATAAATTTTTTGAAGGGCGTTCGAATGAGCGCCTTTTTCTTTAAATGAATGTTGACAAAAAATATCTTGTATTTTAATGTTTTGGCAAAATTAAATTATTGTAAAATCTAAAATTGTTATGTGATGAAAAATACTATTTTAAAACAAGTCAATGCAATAGGTGCAGAACTTGTATTTCCATTTTATGTTTATCCCGATGGAACTTGCGGTAAATCAATAGCTTCAGGAAGGCTTAACGCAGTTATGGTGGTTAAAAAGAAATTTCCGGTTGAAGAACTTAAATCGGATTTTTTAACAGGTTCTCAAGGTTTGGATGAAAATGTTTTGGCTCATTTGACCGAAATCGGTAATCAGTTGGGCTTTCTTTTTTATATCTATGCTGACGGAACGTGTGGTTTAACACCTTCTTCAACGCTGAACAAATTTCCGTTTACGATGATGGTTAAAAAGCCGTTTGTTGTTAATCAGATGGTGATTGAGCCTGATGATGTTGTAAATTCTGTTTCTTCTACTGCTAAAAAAACAACCTCCTATCCTCATTCAATATGGACTTTGCCGGAGCCTCAGGTTTTTATGCCGACAGATGAAGAGTTAAAAATTCTTGAAAAAGCTCGGGAAAAAGTGCGGAAAAGAGGTTATTTAGACGAAGATACTGAAAGAGTTTATCTTTGTTTTTCTACAGATAAAGAATTTGAATATTTTGTTTTGAATAGAATTTTATCAGGTTCTAACGAAAAATATATTCTTTTACGTGGAACGCAAGATTTGGTTAAAAAGTATGTTCTTAAGCATTGCTGGGATGATGCTGTTGTAGATCTTATGGCGGAGCGTTGTTCTGATGACGTTATTTTAGCTTATTTTAGTAAGTGGCTTGTTCGTGTTAATGTAATAGAAAAATTACTAGAATTTGGGCGATTTGAGTTGATTGAGAAAATCCAAGAGGTTAGTTCTTTGGATGCTTGTAGGTTGTGTTCAGATAGGCATGTCGCCGCTATTATCAAAGCAGGTCATTCGGAATTGTTAAAAACACAAATTAAGAAACATGGTTTTCGTCATAAAGATGATGTCGAGGCACTTATTAAAACCGGAAATGTGGAGATGATAAAGTATTATTTGGATTATCATTCTCTTTCTGAAAGTGCTCAAAAAGAGTTGATAGAGCTTGGTAACGCTCAGTTGGTTAAAATTTATCAAGAGCGATATGGTTTTTGCTCTGATTCTCTTAAATTGGCTAAATGGCGTGGGGTACTTTGTGCTTGATGTGACAACTTGGTTAATAATAAAAAGGCTTTCTTCTTATGAAGAGAGCCTTTTTGTTTGGATTATACCGCATGGTCTTTGTATGAATTGCGTAGATTGCAATGGGTTATTGCAATCGCTAAGGCGTCTGAAGAGTCATTGTTTTTAGGTTGACAGCCGGGGAGAAGAATTTTTACCATTGTTTCTACTTGGTTTTTATCTGCTTTTCCGACTCCGGTTAGCGCTTTTTTGATTTTGTTTGGTTCATATTCAAACAAAGGAATATTATAAAGTGTCGGCATTAAAAAAACGACACCTCTCGCCATACTTAATTTTAAAGAGGTTTCCGGGTTGGTGTTCAAAAATGTTATTTCTATTGATGCTTCGTCGGGTTTGTATAGCTCAATTATTCTTTGAAGTTCCGTAAAAATCGTATGTAACCTCGTGGATAGGGATGCTTTTGCTGATGTCGGAATAAAACCGTCTGCCACATAGGACAGACGGTTTCCGTTTATATCAATTATTCCCCAACCGGTGGAGGATATGCTCGGGTCTAAACCCAAAACACGCATTATTCAGCCTCCAGTTGAGCCATAATTTCTTCCGCAATTTCTGCATTATGGTAAACGTGTTGAACGTCTTCGTCATCTTCTAAAGCGTCAACAAATTCTAAGAACTTCTTAGCTGTTTCCAAATCCGTAATTTCTGTTTTAACGGTTGGTTTCCAGTCTAAACGAGAAGCTGACGGCGTTCCGAATTTCTTTTCCAATGCGTCTGTTACGGCAGACAAATCATCCGGTAAAGTTTCGATAGCGTGGATTTCGCTGTCTGATATTACATCATTAGCGCCGGCTTCCAATGCTTCTTCAAACATCTTATCTGCATCTGCAACGCTTGCCGGATATTCAATATAACCGATACGTTCAAAGTTGAAAGATACAGAACCTGTTTCACCCATAGCACCGCCACGTTTGCCGAAAATAGAACGAACGTTGCTTGCGGTACGATTTTTGTTATCGGTTAGTGCTTCTACGATAACGGCAACTTTGTTTGGAGAGAAACCTTCATAGCGCATGGAGGTGAAGTCTGCACCGCCGGCAACTTGGGTTGCTTTGGCAATAGCACGTTCGATATTGTCTTTCGGCATACTTTCTGCTCTTGCGGCTTGAATGGCTAATCTTAAACGTGGGTTTTTATCCGGTTCAGGTAAGCCACTTTTGGCGGCAACGGTTATTTCTCTGGCAAGTTTTGCAAATACTCTTGCTTTTTTTGCATCTTGTGCACCTTTACGGTACATAATGTTCTTAAATTGGGAGTGTCCTGACATTTAGCATCTCCATAATATCTGTTAGTTAATGTTTATTGTTGTTGTTTCTATAAAATCATATAGGAAAAAGTGCAAGTGTTTTATTACTCTGCTTCTTCTGCAAGTTTGGTATCTGTTAGTAGAAAAGCAGGTGCTTTTTTTCCGAAGACTTTATAGCGTTTGGATAAATCCAGTGCTTTTTTATCCAATAAGGGAGGCTTTAAGTCTTGTTTTGCTCCGGGAATCGGTGTCTTTTCGATTTGTGGAGTGGTGTCCTTTTTTTCTTTTTTGTTCTTTTCTTGCGGTAAAGTTGGCTCTACTGAAGCAATTTCTTCTTGTTTTTTATCAACTTTAATTTCAGCTGGAGTTTTTAATATTTTATTTAATGTATCTTGCGTTTCTTTAGAACGTCTGGTGGTAAATACAATATTCTGCTTGTTGACCGGTAACAATGCCAATATTTTATCTAGATTGTTTAATTGGCGGTTTTTCTTTATTAAATTTATGTCGTCAACGACTAAGATATTTATGTTTGATAAATCTAAGCTGTTTTCATTTATATTTTCAAGCAACAAATCTGGTGAAGCGATGATAACGTTTGCTTCTTGTTCTGTATTGTCGCTTTCGGTTTCGTTTATTTCGTGATATTTATTAAAAATCGAAAACTTATCGGATATGTTAACCGCTTCTTTGCTGTCTGCGGCGATAATTAAGATGTTTTGTCCTTCGTTTTTAGAGATAATATCAATTAACGGAAATATGTAGGAACAAGTTTTTCCGCAGGCATTGGGGGCTATCGTAAAAATGTCCTTGCCTGAAAGAATTGAGGGAATTACATCCTTTTGAACGGTTGTGGGTTCTTTGTAGCCCAAATCTTCAATGGCGTGGATGGTCTTTTCACTTAAACCTAAATCACTAAAACTCATGTTTCATTCCTATTTTTCGTATTTAATTTCTTGAATACTATAACTTTATGACTTAGTGTCAAGACCTATGTGCGGTTGCGTGTAAAAATTCGGAATACTGAAATTTTTATATTAAAAAAAATAGCTTTTTTAGTTTTTTTATGCTATGACTGAAGAAATTTTAATAAGGATTTATGGATGAAATGGAAGAAACTCTTTTTTCTAGTCGAATAAAAAGACCTTTGGCAGACCGTTTGCGCCCCAAAAAATTGGAAGATGTGGTGGGGCAGGAACAGGTTTTAGGTGAGGATTCTCCTTTGGGGAGAATGCTTTTTACGGGACGTGTTTCTTCTTTTATTCTTTGGGGACCTCCCGGGTGTGGTAAAACAACGATTGCCAGACTTATTGCGGAATATACAAATCTTTATTTTGAACAAATATCAGCTGTCTTTTCCGGTGTTACGGATTTGAAAAGAGTTTTTCAATATGCTCAGGAGCGTCGGGTTACTCAGGGAAAAGGAACGTTGCTGTTTGTAGATGAAATTCATCGGTTTAATAAATCTCAACAAGATGGTTTTTTACCTTATGTTGAAGATGGTACAGTTATTTTGGTGGGAGCCACAACCGAGAATCCATCTTTTGAACTTAATGCCGCTTTGTTATCAAGATGTCAGGTTTTTGTGCTTAATCGCTTGACGCCCGAAAATTTTGAGGAGCTTTTACAACGGGCAGAGAAAGAAGAAGGAATGAAACTTCCGCTTGATGAAGAAGCTCGAGAATTTATGAAGAGTGTTGCTGACGGTGATGGACGCTATATCCTTAATTTGGCCGAAAGTGTTTGGGCTTATGCGAAACCGGGGGAAGTCTTTGATAAAAATAAATTGATGAAAATTATTCGCTCACGCGCTCCTATTTATGATAAAGGACGTGATGGACACTATAATCTTATTTCTGCTGTGCATAAATCTTTGCGTGGCTCTGATGTTGATGCGGCTTTATATTGGGTGAGCCGGATGATTGTTTCGGGTGAAGACCCAAGGTATATTTTAAGACGCCTTATTCGGTTTGCGGTGGAAGATGTTTCTTTGGCTGATCCTAATGCGGTTACGCAGGCAATTGCTTGCGCCGAAGTTTATGAACGATTGGGATCTCCTGAAGGTGATTTGGCTGTTATGCAATTAACAGCGTATCTGGCAACGGCGCCAAAATCGGCCGCTGTTTATAAGGCAATGCATAGTGCTTTTGAGGCGGCTCGCCAGACCGGTTCTTTAATGCCGCCTAAACATATCTTAAATGCGCCGACCAAATTAATGAAAGAGTTAGGATATCACGACGGCTATATTTATGATCAAGATTTGGAAGATGGTTTTTCGGGGCAAAATTATTTTCCTGAAGAAATGGGACGACGGCGTTTTTATAATCCGGTTGATAGAGGGTTTGAGCGTGAAATAAAAAAGAGAATAGACTATTTTGATAAATTAAGGGCGGAAAAACAGAAAGAACGTGCTAAAATGAATAAAAAATAAAAAAACGCGGCAGTGTTTGAGCTTGATTTTTTCTTATTTGTTGGTATTTTATTTTTCAGTAAAAAATTATTTTAAAATTTAATTGTTATGGGTGATTTGAAAGCGTTTGCAATGGAACTTGTTAATCTTCGGTGTAAAGAAGTGCAAGAATTGGTTAAAATTTTGAAAGAGGAATACGGCATTGAGCCAAAACAGGGGGCGAAATTAGAAAATTTGTGTGTTTCTGAAAATGTTGTTTCTCGTCAAGTTCGCCGTAAAATGGAACGAGAAGCTAAAAAAAGACGAAAATGATTAGTTTCTAAAAGCGTATTAGTTTAAACGAAAGGCTCTTCAAATAGAAGGGCTTTTTGTTTTATTTGCTTGTTTTTTTATAGCTCTTCTGTTACACTCCGAGAAGTTTACGAAAGGAATGCTAATGTCGGGTGTTGAAATTGTAAAAGTTAAAGATTGTGATGATGGGATGCGTCTTAATCGTTGGTTCTTGAAATATTATCCAGGGCTGACTTTGGGACGGTTGCAAAAATTACTTAGAACGAAACAAATTAAGGTTAATGGGGCAAAAGCTGAGGCTAATACTCGTCTTGAAGTCGGGCAAGATATTAGAATTCCGCCTCTCGATAATGAAAAACAAGCTGTTCAACATCAGGAAATCTCATACAAAGATGCGGAGTTTATTGAAAAATTGGTGGTTTATAAAGATGACAACGTTATTGTCTTAAATAAACCTTCCGGTTTGGCGGTTCAGGGTGGAACCAATACAACTCGTCATGTTGACGGAATGCTCGAAGCTCTTAAATTTGATTATGAGGAAAAACCTAAATTAGTTCATCGTATTGATAAAGATACCAGCGGAATTTTAGTTTTAGCCAGAACGCGGAAAATGGCTGATGTTTTGACGAAGGCTTTTAGAGAGCATACATTGCGTAAAACTTATTTGGCACTGACTCGTGGGGTTCCTAATCAAGAATATGGAGAAATAAAAGAGCCATTGGAAAAAATGGATGGGCGTGTTCAGGTTGTCGAAGGCGGTAAATCGGCTGTTACGGAATATGAAGTGATTGATTGTGTCGGTGATAAATATGCATTGGTGGCAGCTTCTCCTTTAACAGGAAGAACTCATCAAATTCGAGCTCATCTCGAATTTATAGGAACTCCAATTTGCGGTGATGATAAATATTTTGGTTATCAACGCGATAAAAATAAATTGTTGGTGAATAAATTACATCTGCATGCGTATAAAATCGATTTATCTTCTGTGTATGGTAAAAAAATGGTTGTAAAGGCAAAATTGCCTGACTATTTTAAAGAAAGTTTGAAGTTGCTCGGATTAAATCTTGGGGAGTAAAGGGAAATGAAAAAATTTCTAAAATTTATTCTTATTTTTGTTGTTTCTGTTTGTGTGTTAGTAATTGCCGCCGGTTATGTGCTTCTGACACAAATAGATTTTAATGCTTACAAAAACAGTATTGTAAAAATTGTTTATGAAAAAACCGGACGGCAATTAACTATGGATAATATTCAGTTGAAGCCTTCTTTTAATCCGATTGTTGAAGTGCAAAACGTGACTTTCTCTAATGCAACATGGGCAAAAAGTCCGGAAATGGTGTCTGCTCAATCTATTGAGTTGGGGTTTGCTTTGTTGCCGTTGTTTCAAAAGAAAATTGAAATAGATACGTTTACCGTTCATAATGCGGTGGTAAATTTGGAAATAAATTCTCAAGGAAAAGCAAATTGGGAGTTTTCTGATATGCAGAGTGGTGAACTTAAGAAAATTTCTAGTTCTAATTGGGGCTTGATTGGTGTTGCATATGCTGGAGATATGACAATAAGTGATTCGCAGGTTACCGGTGGTGAATTTTCTTTGTCCGATGTTGTGGTTAGAAATCTTCTTTTGGATAATGTTCAGATTAGTTATACAGATGCGGCGCAGACTGTTCAGAATTATAAAATTAATAATCTTAAATTGACTGAGGCTGAGCAAAATAATATCAATTTTGATTTTAATGTTAATGATGGCTTATATGTGGGAACCGGTGTAGCGGGTGGTTTTAATAAACTGGAAGATGTCAAAGGATATCCGTTGCAAGGTCAATTTGATGTTATGGGAATCCATACGGAGACTAATGTGCTCTTATATGATTTGATGGGGGATATTCGCTTTAAGGGAGATGTGAGTGCTCGGGGATTTTTAGGTAAAAATAGCGGCTATAATGAATCTGTTAGCGCGAGTATAGATGGAAACTTAAAAAATGTTAAAACGGATATTCAAAGTCTTATGTTAGCGGGAAATCAAATTAAAGGTACTGTTTATGTTGATTTAACTCAGCAAATTCCAAATGTTAATGCTAGTCTTAGTAGCGATAAAATTGATTTGGCTTCATTTATAAAGAAATCTCAGAATGTGGCGACTTTTGGTTTGATTAAAGAAGCAAAAGCTACAACTTTGGTACCTAATCAAAGTATTCCTTATCAGTATTTATCAGAGATAAATGCAAAGGCTGATTTGAATATCGGGTTGTTGTCTAATGGGAAGGTGGAATTTGCGAAAAATTTAACTCTTCAGTTGAGTGTCGCACAGGGGATTCTTAATGCTCAATTGGTTAGTGGAATTATTTTTAATGGTGATGCAACTGCTTTGCTTAAGGTCAATGCTACACAAAAATCGGTTTTGTTTAAGACGGATATTAAAAAATTAGACTTGAAAAAAGTATTGACTGCTGTCGGAGATGTTTCTGCTGCTTTAGATTTAAAAAATGGTGGTGAAACAGATATTATGATTGATGTTACCGGAAAGGGGGATTCCTTTGCAGAGGTGCTGGATACTTTAGATGGACGTTTTGTGACTATTATGGAACAATCTCAGTTGCATATCGGGAATATAGGGTTATTGAAAGGGAATGTTGTTTCTCAATTACTCGATACGCTTCGTATTACTAAAGGTAATGATGATTTAAATTTGAGGTGCGCAGTTATTCGTGCGGATTTGAAGGATGGTCTGGCGAACCTTCCTAATGGTGTTACGGTTAATGCGGATAAATTTACAATTGTGGCAACGGGGGATGTTAATTTAAAAAAAGATGAGCTTAATTTGAGTTTTAAGCCGTTTGCCGGAAAATTAACAGATACAAATATTGCTAAAGTCTTGTCTTCATTGGTTAAATTGACCGGGACAATTCAAAATCCTAAAATTCGTGTTGATAGTGCCAATGCTATTAAAACAATAGTTGGTGTGACGACAACCGGTCCGGTTTATTTGGGGAGTCAAATGTTGTTGGAAAATGACGGTTCTCCTTGTTATACGGCATTACAAGGTACCGGTTATGAAAACAGATTTCCAAAACCGGAAAATGTGGTTACTCAAACAACAAATGATGTCGGACAGATTTTTGATGATAGCGTAGGGGTGGTTAAGGATACAACGAAAGGAATTATTGATATTTTGTCCGGTTCTGTAAAAAGTTTGAATAGGAATAAGTAATTTGGCTGATTTGCAGGAAATTATTTGTTCGGTTGATGAACATAGAAAGGAAATTGTGGTTCGGTTGTTGGATTTTTCGGCAACCGATACGATTTTATATTTACGAGAATGTATCTCTGATGAAAAAATGTTAAGGTGCTTAAATAGTGCAATTCAATTAGCGAATGTTTTTTTACGAACAAAATTTGAGGAAAATTCCGGATTAGAGGTTTCTGGTGTTAATTTAGCGCAGAGAGCGCAACTTAAGGTTTTTCTTGATAAATTAGATAATGAATCTTTAGTGGTTCTGTTTTTGGTGGCGACGGAATTGAAATCTGTTTTGTTGGGAGTTTTGTTTTTATATAATGCTTTTTCTGTTCAGGATATTTTTAATTTGGCTTTTGCGGAAGAATTGGAAGAGCAGAATATTTGGGGTAAAGATGAATTTGTTACTCAGAGACATTCTGAAATTTTTGATAAATTAATAAGTTGGGAAAAGTTTTGTGATGAGAGAGGTTTATTTAAAAATTGAAGGGCGTGTGCAGGGAATCGGCTATCGACGTTGGGCGGTTTCTAAGGCTTTGGAAATAGGTGGTATTTCCGGTTGGGTGAGAAACGAGGATGATGGTAGTGTCGAAATTTTAATGAGTGGTGATGATGATAAAATAAATCAGATGATCCAATGTTGTTATCAAGGCCCCCTTTTTGCCAGAGTTGATAAAATTTCTTTTTTACCAGGAATTCGAAATTATTTTTTGCCGCAAATTGAAGAAAATGTTTTTAGACGTATTTAGCTAAAACTTTAATTTAGGTTGGGTTTAGTTGTTTTAGTGCTTTTTAGCGTATATTTTTTATTCGGTTTTTAATTTTTTTAGGAGAAAAATATGCGTGTTGAAAAAACTTTGGAAAATGCTCAGGCTTGTGTCTGTTTTTCCTGTCCTTCTTATTCGGCTCATTGTAAAATTAAAAACGGAAAGGATATTCCTTTTGATGTTTCACATTTAAAACATTTGGAACGTTTGTTTTGTGCTTTCGAAAAGAGTCAATGTATTCATGAAAATAAAGGCTGCTTATGCGAATATTGTCCAGTTTATAAAAAATATCATTTAAGCCAGGATGAATATTGTTTATTTACCGGTGGATTAAAGTAAAATTTTCGGAGGTCGATGATGGTAAATTCCTTGACAACGAAAAAAGATAATGCAGAAAAACGCTTTCTTAATTTATACAGAGTTGTTCTTGAACGTGAAAAATATTTGAATAATGAGGCTTTAATTGTGCAGTATAGCACATTGTTGCGCTTTTTTATGAAATTTTTACAGTCAGAGGATAAGTGTAATCCTAGTGTCAAATGGGTATTATTTTTAATTTATTCAAAACTTGGAGCTATCTATTATCATGATGCATTGATGGAAGCGGATGATTCTAAATGTTTTTTGGCGGCTGAGTATTATAATCAGGCGTTGGTGTATGCTCGTAATGTTGATGATAAAAACAGAATTTTACTCGCTTTAAAAGATATTTATTATTATCTTAATGATGAAGATGCGTATGTGCGTGTTGAAGAAACATGGGCCGAAAATCATGAATTTCAGGATAAATATCGGGCGTATGTGATTTTAGCTCAAAATACAGATGCTTCTTATGTAAAAGTGAGATTTCTTGAAAAAGCTCTGGCTCTGATTTTGCAACAAAAAGATAGAGACTATGAGAAACATCAAGATACTCTTTTTATTTGCAGTCAATTGATGGCTATGTATGAATTATTGGGGGAGAGAGAAAAGATTCTTAAAACTGAAAAATTACGAGAGAATACTTTGAAACTTTTAAATTAGGAGGCTGTAATGGCGTTATATACAACTGATTTGCTTATTTTGGGGTCCGGACCTGCCGGTTATACTGCGGGGATTTATGCTGTCAGAGCAGGGCTTAAGACTATAATTGTATCCGGAAATCAAGAGGGCGGACAATTGACAATGACGAATAGTATTGAAAATTTTCCGGGATTTGAGGAAATCAGTGGTTTTGAGCTGATGGATAAAATGAAACAGCAAGCTCTTAAATTGGGGGTAGAGTTCGTTAATGATAATATTGTTGAAGTCGATTTTTCTAACCGTCCGTTTGTTTGCAGTTCCGAAAATGGACATTCTTTTAATGCGCGAGCGGTGATTGTTGCTACCGGTTCTTCGGCAAAATGGTTAAATCTTTCATCCGAAAAGAAATTTTTGGGGTATGGTGTGTCTGCTTGCGCTACTTGTGACGGCTTTTTCTATCGTGGTAGAACCGTTGCTGTTATTGGGGGCGGTAATTCTGCGGCGGCAGAAGCGTTGTACCTTGCTTCTTTAGCTGATAAGGTTATTTTAGTGCACAGACGTCGTCAGTTAAGAGCTGATAAAATTTTGCAAGATAGAATATTAAATAATAAAAAAATTGTTGTTGAGTGGGATTGCGTGGTAGATGAAATTTTGGGTGAAGATAATCCATTGAAAGTAACGGGGATTAAATTGCGCAATGTTGAAAATGATAATGTTAAAACAATCGCATTAGATGGTGTCTTTATTGCCGTTGGGCATCAGCCGAATACTGATATTTTCAGAGGGAACCTCCCTTTAGATAACAAAGGATATATTATTACTCATGAAAATAGTGCTAAAACTGATGTCGACGGGGTTTTTGCGGCCGGTGATGTTAAGGATCCTAAATATAAACAAGCGGTTATTTCTGCCGGAAGTGGGGCTATGGCTGCTATGGATGCTATTGAGTTTTTGGATGATAATTAGTTGTCTTGTTTTATTTTAGCGTCGTAAAGACAATAGCGAGAATTTAATTTATATCGTATATGGAAAGCCAAGTTTGAATTGTAATAACTTGGCTCTTCGCATGTGCGATATAAAAGTATATCAGGTGTTTGGGTTATGCTGTGCGCTATGGTGTATCTATTTATCGGTATATAAAAATGGTATAGGGATTCTTGGAAACCTTTTAAACTCTTAAAGTCTGTGGCTGTTTGATTTAGTAGGGTTATGTTTTGGTTTAGGTATGGATGTATTATATTGGCGTCAAAATGTTCAAATACGATGATTTTTTGTTCTTTTTCTGGAAATAGTAGATTGATTTGAATTGCGCTGTTTTGAAGTTGTTTTAGGTAATCTTTGTCTTTTATTTTGTATTGATTGGATGGATTGAAAATCAGTATTGTCGATATTATGGTTAAAGGCAGAAAATTTATTGGACTTTTGCTAAATGGATTTAAGTTACTTAGCCAATAACTACAAATCAGGTAAATGTAGAAAAAATTGTGATGATGTATACTACCATGATACAGTTGTTGGAAAGTTATAAAAAGTAATATTTGAGAGCTTGTCAGGAAAAAAATAGCGGTATGTTTTTTGTTTCTATAAAAAATATATAACGAACATAAAATCAGTATTATGTATGTGTAGGTATTTAATGGAAACAGTGCACTGTTTATGTCTTTTATCAGCGGGTTAAAGGTGGGGGTGTGTTTGGGAATATTGGTGTCGAAACCGTAGAATTGAATGATAATTAAGGCTGTTTCGAGTAGACCGGCGATTATTGTTTGTAATGTGGACAATGTTATGTTTTTTTGCTGTATGCTTGCTTTTATATTTTCGCAAAAATACAAAATTCCCAGTAAAAATGCGCCGAAAAAACAGATGAGATTGGTGTTGGCTGTCAGTAAAATTAAGCTAAGATATAAAATATTTTTTTTATGGCGATGGGGATATAAACTTAAAATTGCAAATAACAATAATATGCCGAGAGTGTAGCTTCTGGCAAAAGATGTGTATAGCTGTAAAAATGGGGCGGAAAATGTTATAAGGTATTTTAAATATGTTGGGAAGGGTGCATATTTGTATAATAAATAGAATGCGCCCAGTATTAGGGTTAGGTTTAGTAAGTATAGAGTATAAGGATATAAGAAATTCGTTTTGGCCATTGGCATTAATAAATAATACCAAAGGAAAGGATGTCCCTCTGTTTTGCTTATGGTGAAAATTTCTCTCAGGGAAAGATAGCGCGCAATATTCCATGCGTGTGCTTCATCATAATTTGGCGGGCAATCCCAATTCAGTAAAATTGCTGAAATAATTAAGGTTGTAAAACCTATAATATATAAATGATATTTCAGCAAGTTTTTCATTATCTATACATTAAATAAAAAGTTTAATAAATCACCATCTTGAACAATGTAATCTTTTCCTTCCGAACGCATTTTGCCTGCTTCTTTGCAACCTTGTTCGCCACCAAACTTGATATAATCGTTGTAGGCGATTGTTTCGGCACGGATAAATCCTCTTTCAAAATCTGAGTGTATGATTCCGGCACATTGCGGAGCTTTTGAGCCTTTTAAAAATGTCCAAGCGTGTACTTCTTTCGGTCCTGCTGTGAAATAGGTTTCAAGACCGAGTAACTCGTAACCGGCTTTGATTATTTTGGTTAATCCGGTTTCTTCCAATCCTAGAGCAGAAAGAAATTCTTGTTTTTCTTCTTCGCTATCTAATTGCGCAACTTCTGATTCAATAGCGGCTGAAATTATAACGGCTTTGGCGTGTTCCTTTTCGGCTTTTTCGAATACTTTTTTTGAAAACTCGTTTCCTGTGGCGGCGCTATCTTCGTCTACATTGCATACATATAGAACTGGTTTTGAGGTTAGTAATTGCATCATTTGATATTGTTTCCATGCATCTTTATCTGTAGGTGAAGGGGCGGCGGTGCGCGCCGGCTTTCCTTCTCGCAAGGCTTTTATAATCGGTTCCATTACACCGGCTCTAACGGCGGCTTCTTTATCACCTCCGGTTTGGGCTTTCTTCTTGGTTTGCTCAAAACGTTTTTCCAATGATTCTAAATCAGCTATCATTAGTTCTGTTTCCACAATTTCTGCGTCACGAATAGGGTCTACGGTGCCTTCAACATGGGTTATGTTGCTATCTTCAAAACAACGTAATACATGTATAATTGCATCTGTTTCACGAATATTGGCTAAAAATTGGTTGCCTAAGCCTTCGCCTTTTGAGGCGCCTTTTACTAAACCCGCAATATCTACAAATTCCAGTTGTGTCGGAACAATGTTTTTAGGATGGACGATGTTGGCGAGTTCTTGCAAACGTTTATCCGGTACGGCGACTCGTCCGGTATTCGGTTCAATCGTACAAAACGGAAAATTTGCAGCTTGTGCTGCTATTGTTTGTGTTAGTGCGTTAAAAAGAGTGGATTTGCCTACGTTTGGAAGACCGACTATGCCACAATTAAACCCCATTGTATTGCTCCTATTGTTATTGTATTTTCTTTTATGCGGTTATACTAAAGAAGTAATCGTTTTGCAATAAAAAAATAGAGATTCATTTTCAAGGGTATTGAGGATTATTTACTATTGTGCATACCGATAAGGTTAGAATAATGAGTTATTCCTTTGTTTATAAGTTCTCCAATGCTTTCGGATATAAAATTTATTCGCTCTTGTAAAATCTCCATTTCTGTTTTTGAGAAACGGGATAATACAAAATTGACGGTGTCTGTATGGTGCTCTTGGGGAGAGCCTACGCCAATGCGGATGCGATTGTAGTTCGGTCCTATTTGCGAATCTATGTTCTTTAATCCATTATGTCCACCGGCAGAACCGCCTATTTTGGCTTTTAATTTGCCGAGCGCTAAATCTTTATCATCATGAATAACTATTATGTTTTCTGGTTCTATTTTGTAAAAATTAGCAACTTTACTGACTGAATTTCCGGATAAGTTCATGAAAGTTTGCGGTTTTAATAATAGTATTTTTTGTTCGCCAATTTTGCCTTCTGACAATAATCCTTCAAATTTTGCTTTGAAAGGTGAAAAATTATAGCGGCTGTATATTTCGTCAGCCGCCATAAATCCAATGTTGTGGCGGGTCTTTGCATATTCTTCTCCAGGATTGCCTAAACCTACCACTAAAAACATCTTATCGCCCTATAATCTTTAGTTACGCATAAAGTCAACGTGAATAGGCATATCCGATACAGGGTCAAATTGTACATCTTTGCAGATTACTTTTTCAGATTTGCCATCTAAAGAAATGGTAATTACTGATTTATAGAAATCACGAAGATCAAGAGCCTTTTCAAGTTCAACAGGGTGTAAACTGATGTTTACAGCGTTTTTCTTTCCGCCATATATAACTGCAGGAACACGGCCTTCTCTACGACATGCACGAGCTGCCCCCTTACCTGCTTTTTCACGCAAATTTGCATTAAATGTAATTTCTGACATGTTTTTAATCCTTCTAAAATTAAAATATACCATCCGACCTCCAGGGGTGCCGTTTGGTGTGAATCCTTATATATCTTCTTCTTTTAAAAATCAAGATTTTTTTAGAAAAAAGAGGAGGTTCTGCCTCCTCTTTTTTCGTTACTGTGGTGTCTGTGTTTCTTCCTGAGCCTTCAAATAGTCTCGTTTATCTTTGAGGAACTTAAGTATGCCAAAAGGAATGGACAGAGCGTATAATGCGGTAAGAATACCTAATGTTAGCCAGGTTTGGGTGAATAAAAAGTTGGCAAATAAAGCTACAATGATTAATAAGGGGACTATCATGGAGGCTTTTATTTTACTCTTTTTTAATGAAATGGTTGGAATTCGACTGGTTTCTAAGTATGAAACAAAACACATCCACAATCCGCAGAATAAATGCGTTCTTAAAATGTTTTCCGCTTCGATAAAATCGAAACTTATCAGAATCGGCATCATGGCCATTGCGGCAGCAGCCGGTGCTGGAACTCCGGTGAAATAGTGTGACCAGTATGGTGGAATTGTTTTATCTTCCAGCATAGTATTAAAACGTGCTAAGCGCATCGCCATTCCCATTGCAAATAATAAGCAGAAAAACCAACCAATTTTGGGTAAATCAAATAAGCACCATTGGAACATTAAAATTGCCGGTGCAACACCGAAACTGACAAAGTCGCTTAAAGAATCCAGTTCTGCGCCAAATTTGGATGATGCTTTTAACATTCTGGCTAGTCTGCCATCTAAACCGTCAAATAATGCGGCTAAAAATATGAATAAAACCGCTTTGCTCCATTCTTCTTGTACGGAATAGCGAATTGATGTTATGCCGGAACATAGGGCTAGCATTGTTACAATATTGGGAACTAATTTACGGAACGGAACTTCCGAAAATTTGTTCTTTGAAAATTTTATTTTCTTGTTTAAGGGTCTCATAAAATTACCTTTCTTCAAATATTTATGCCGAAACGCTGTTTCTGCCACATAAATGAAATATTTACTCGAAATATGCGTTGCATATTAAAAACAGAGAAAATTTTAACCGGAAATAAAAAAAATACAAGTTTTATGTTGCATTTATATTTTTTTGTTTGTATAAGATATTTCCAGATGATTTGCGCTTGTGGCGGAACAGGTAGACGCTGCAGACTTAAAATCTGTTGGGAGCAATCCCGTGCCGGTTCGATTCCGGCCTAGCGCACCATCTTTTGTTTTCCGCTGTTGTTGCGGATTTTTTTGTTTTTATAGTATTTTTTCTTGTTTGTTCGTCTTTCCTTTTTTATTGCTTTATTATTTGTTTGTTTTGTGTATGATGGGGGAAAACGAAAGGAATATAGATGAAAACAGCATTACTTTTACACGGAACATGCGATAAAGAGGAGTTTTTTGATAGTAATTTTTCTTCTTTGTCTAATGCGCATTGGTTTCCGTGGTTGCAAAAACAGTTTTTGTGCCGTGACTTTTTGTGTCAGACTCCTGAGTTGCCTGTTCCGTATAATCCAAAGTATGAAGACTGGAAAGAAACTTTTGAGCGTTTTTATGATAAGAGTGTCAAAATTATTGTCGGGCACAGCGCAGGAGCCGGTTTTATTTTAAAATGGTTGCAGAGTAATCCTCAAACAGAATTTGATAAATTAGTTCTGGTGGCTCCGTGGATGGATGTTGAAAAAGAATTTGCTGATTTTTTAGATTTTCAGATGCAAGATACTCTTCTAGATAATGTTAAGGAAACTTTGTTGTTTTATTCTATGGATGATGAAGTTTCAGTTCTTGATAGTGCAAAGGTTATTTTATCTCATTGTGGAGGGATTAAAGTGTATCGCTTTGAAAATAAAGGTCATTTTGTTACGAGTACAATCGGAACTACTTTTTCAGAACTTAGAGATGCTATTTTTGTGTAAGTTTTAGTGAGTAATATCGTATATTTTTTTAGTAGATGTTTAGCTATGGAATTAATCTTTGTTGTAAAATAGGTGATTATGCCGGGATGTTTTCTATGGGAAGTTTCATTTTGAACATAGTGACTAATAGGTCGTAAAAATTATTAGTCGCATATTCTAAAGTGTTTGTAGATATAAATTTACACATAGGTCAGGTTTTTGCATAAAGTTGGACTTGTTCGGGATTGGTATATTCTAATGAAAGTGTGAAAAGCAGAAGGGAAAATTGCGTAACAATATGTTTGACAAGATTTTATAGTTTTTTTAGTCTATGGTGGAAATAGGATATTTATAAGAGGACGAGTATGGTTGAATTTTTTGATATTTTAGACGAATTTGGAAATAAAACGGGAAAAATAAAAAAACGAGAAGATGTGCATCGGGACGGAGATTGGCATAAATCGGTTCATATTTGGATTGTTAATGATAAAAACGAAGTTCTTTTGCAAAAACGTAGTCCAAATAAAGATAGTTATCCTAATATGTGGGATATTTCTTGTGCCGGTCATTTGACTGCCGGTGACACGTCAATATCCGGGGCTCTTAGAGAAACCAAAGAAGAGCTGGGACTTGATATTTCTCCTTCACAATTGCAACTTATCGGTCACAGGAAAAAGGCTAGTTGTTATACTCAGGCCTTTATTAATAACGAATTTAGCGATGTTTATTTATTACGCTTATCTATTGATATTCATGAATTGCAATTACAGACAGAAGAAGTTTCTGAAGTGAAGTTTGTTTCGCTTGATACTTTTAAAAATATGATAAGAGCAAAGGATAAAACTTTGTTGATGCATAATGAAGAATTTGAAATGCTTTTTAATGCGCTAGGGATGGTTTTGTAGTGTTGTTGTTTTGAGGATGGTGTTTTATAATGTTTTATAAGGTTATGTGCTATGTTTTGATTAACGTTTTGTGGATATCATTTGCTTTTGCAAGCTCTCTTTGGGAAGGGAAATGGGAGATGGGACGTTATACGCCAGCTGTTGACGGGCTATTAGATATTCATGATTGTACGAATGAAAAATGTCTTTTTAGAATTACGTCTATACATGGAGCCCATACTTGTGATGTTAATGGCATAATGAGAATTAGTAAAAATCATGCGAGATTTTTTTATCCCGAGGGGAAAAATGATGAATTTTTGGCGGGTGAGATATTGTTTGACTTAAATCCAGATAAAAAAATTATTGATGTTCAGTATAAGAGCGGACAATTTTGCGGTATGAGAGGTTATCTTGATGGTATTTATGAACATGAATCTTTACCTTATCGTTATCCGACAAGTTTTGATTGTTGGAAAGATGATTTAAATCAGTCTGAAATAGCTATTTGTGCATCTCGTAAACTCTCTCTGGCGGATGTAGAATTTGATGTTAATTATAAGTCCTTTAAAACTTCTGAATGGTTTGATAATCGTAATAAATGTCAGAAAGATGAAAAATGTTTATGGGATTTTTATAAAAAATCTATTCGAGGGGCTTTTGAAAAAAGTACGAATAGTTCGTTTAATTTTTGGCAGTATGTTCATTATCAGAAGCAAAAGTGGCGTTATCCTACTGATTTGACGTTGCTGTTTGACTATTTTGCAGAGCATATAAAGGAACCATATTTTTCTGCATGGAGAGTTACCCTGGATGATGATTCTTATACAAGGTTTTGTGAAGATTGTTTAGCTAAATCTTATGGTGTTGCCGGTTTTTATACAATATATGAATCAGCTTGGTTTATTGACGATAATGAAATGTGGATTAGTTTTATTTCGGCAAATTTGGATGCTCCGGAAGACGAGAAAGTTCTTGTTTTGGCACCACAAGGTAAAGCCTTGAGTGATATGCCGATATTTATAAAAGAGTATACAGAAGATTTGATAAAACGTTGTGCCTTTTCTTCTGGCAGTATAAAATTAATGTTCTTTAAGGCCGTGAAATAGTGTAGTTTTTTGTTCAAGGATTGTGGAATGAAACTTGATGTAGATGTGATGCCATGTGAGGATACAATAAATAGTATTCTTCATTTTCAGACAGATGATAATTCTTTGTATTGGCGGGAAACGCTGTTTCAGGTTTATCCTAGCTTAGATAAAAGTAAAGGATTTGATGCGGATTGGTGTATCCGAAGAGAATATTTAAGAGAACAGTTGGCTGTTCTTTATGTACAAGTTGAAAATGAGTTAAAAGCTAAAGCGGATATGTTTAATCAGTTTTGGCTAGAGAGAAAAAATGAGGTTGAAAAAGTCTTTTCAGATGTTTTTCAGATTGATTGTACTAATATTCTTGATGACATGACTGCGCAAATTTCATTAAATCCAATTTGCCCGCGTGATATTTATCGTCATTTCTTTACGATTTTTTATCGTTACGGAAAAGAACAGTTTTTAATGACGGCAATACATGAAATGATACATTTTGTTTGGTTTTATATATGGCATAAGCACTTTAAAGACAGTGTTTCTCATTATGATGCGCCGCATATTGAGTGGTTGTTGAGTGAAATGGTTATTGATACTTTTGTTCATCATTCGGACATTGGAATATTCTTTGACAGTTCTCGTATAGAAAAACCCGCATATCGTTATTTTTATGATATGAAAGTGAAAGGGGAGCCGATATTAGCAATGCTTGAAGAATTTTATTTGAATGCAACATCTATTACAGATTTTATGGAGAAAGCTATTCAGTACTGTCGAGAAAATGAAGAGTGCATCAGAAAACAAGTTCTTTAATGTTTGTGTTTAAATGGAATTTAATTTTTGTGGGGTAAGTTCTTTTATATATCATAAATTATGGAGTTGCGGATGCGATTGAAAGTTATTTTTGCTAATGTAATTCAAGGAATGATTCATGTTGGCTATAATGATAAAAATGAAAATCTTTTTACTGGTTTTCATCCGAATAAATATGTCGAATATTTTGAACAACAAAAACCCGATATTTTATGTTTGGCAGAAGCTCTTATGGATAATCAGCAGGGCGACAGTTCATTTATCGAAAAGATTGTTAATGTTTGTGGATTGCCTTATTATCGTAATTTGGTAGGGGAAAAAGCATTTTTTGTTGATAATAAATATTACGGGGTATCTGTTTGTTCAAAATTTCCCTTTACATCGTATCAAGTTCAAAAATTGGCTAATCCTAAAATTGAAACAATTCGTCCCAATGGAGATCATTGGGTTATGCATGATAAATTTATTCAAAAGGTTGTTTTAGATTTAGGGAAAGACAAAACGCTTAGTTTAGTAAATACACATATGTTTCCTTTTCAACATTTTAATAAACATTTTTGGGATGATGAATTCGCCTCATATCGTGCTCAGTGGGCTGAATTGTTGAAATCTGATAACGATAGCCTTTCTTTAATAACAGGAGATTTTAATACGGTTGGAATTACCATTGATAAGGCTTTTCCAGAATTAGAAATAGGAGGAGCTTTGCAATCTGTTGTTAATTATGATGGTAAAATGTTTCAGCCTAGATATTCGTATGATACGCAAATTGAATATATTTTGGTATCCTCCTTTGCAAAGGTTCTTTCATCAAAGGCGGAGATGGTTTATTCCGATCATCCGTTCTTAATTGCTGAAATAGAGCTTTAAATACACCGTTAATTTTATTTACTTCTGACTAAAAATAAAGTAAAATAGCTTTATTAAGTATGGGGGAAGAGATGTTATCATTTGAGGAAATTTTAAATACAGTGTCTGATGATAAAGTGATGGTTGATTATCCATCTCTTTCTCGTGATTTGCGACAGAAAATGAAAGAAAGTTATATTACTCCAGATATTCAGAGATTTTACATTGCTTATTATGCTAAGATGGCTGCTGAGCATGTGGGGTTTTCTCAATTTTCAAAGGAAAGTCAGCAGGGATTTAAATCTGAAATAGAGCGTTTGTATGCGAATATTTCAGAGAATAAAAAACAGCAAGATTTTTTAGAAGAAATGGCGTCACGAACTGTCGGATTTATTGAAGATAGGCATTTTGAAGTTAATGTCGGCGGAAGAGTTTTTCATGGTGGTAAGCCAAAACCAGATAGAACAGTCGGTAAAAATTTTGCGTACAGAACTGAGGCGGAAAGACCTGAAACTTATCAAAAGCAAGGTGGGGCTTTAGGAAAAAATTATGATGGTGAAGAGTTTCCTATTTGGGAAATAGGGACAATGAAAAAAGGAAATGAAGATATTTTGGTTGTTTCTGTTTATGATATAGTACATAGAGATAATTCGTATGATTCATGGAGCGATTTTATAGAAAAATTTGATGAAATTTATTTTGATGATAAAGATAAATGGGAAAAAGGACGAATTATTCTTGATGTGCGCGGAAATCGCGGTGGGGAAGATAAACCGATAGATCATGTGGCTAAGAGATTGTATGGAAATATGGTTAATACCTATAAACGTTGCGAAATTAAAGATACTCCTTTGGGAAATTGGATTTTGCATAAACACGGTGCTTTTAAACCTCAAAATTATGAGAAAGACGGTTTAAAAAATACAGATATTGTGCAGCGAAAATGTTTTTCCGGCGAAAATAAGGTCTTATTTGATGAAACACAGACTTTTTATCCGTTTAATGAAAAAGATGGATATAAGGGGAGGATAGATATTTTATTGTGCTCGAGAGTGGGCTCTTCGGCAGAGAGTGCTTATTCTTCTTTTTATCATCATCCTAATGTTAGATATATTGGTGAAAATACTCATGGTATGCAACAATATACTCAAGGGACTTTTAATACACCATGGGGCGGAAGTATGCGAGTTGCTTGGGGAAAACTTACTTATTGGGATAAAGAGGGGGAAAATATAGAGATTGTTGGTCATAAACCTGATGTCAATTGTTCCGGAAAAGATGCTTTTGATGTGGCTTTGGCTATGGATAGAGATGAAGGACGAATTATCGGCTTTAGAGAAAAAAATGAGCTTGTTTGTGGGAAACAATCTTTTACTGAGTATAATCCGAAAGATGTTTCTGATTTGCGGAAAGCATATTATGCAAAATACATAAATCCGGCATTAGGTTTGGTTGAGGAACAGAATAAAAAAGAAAGGGTTGCGAATTGTTTGGCTAAGGCTAAAGAACATTTCAGCAAATGCGATGTTTCTGAACAGAAAGTTCAAAACGTGAATAATATTATGGAAAAGGCTGTTTATGTCAAAAAAATTAAGGACAAAGGCCGAAGGTGATTTTAGGAGGCTTTATGGTTAAAAATATCGGTATGATTGGCGATAGTATTGCGCATGGATATTATGATGAACATGATATGGGATTTTTTGCAAGATTAGCTAAATTGATTTTAGAAAATCATCCAGGTGAATATGTTTTTAATAATATGGCGCAATCGGGCGATAATATTGCAGATGCAGCGAATCGTGCTGTTTTTGAAGTTTTTTCTCGGCAGTTTGATTTGATTTTGGTGAATGCGGGAATTAATGATTTAAGGCGTAGAAAAGATAGCAATTTACAGTTAGATTTTTCTGAAGGTGTTCGCATAATGTATTGGAATAAATTGCTCGATATTTTGGTTAGTACCGGTGCAAAAGTCGTTGTGATGGATTTGATACCAGTGATTGAAAATCGTTATACTGAACAAGCGTCTTTAGTTCGTTATAATTCTGATGTGGAACGTTATAACGAAATTATTAAAACGCTGTGTCAAGACAGAGGTGTGTTCTTTTTTGCAAGATATGATGCATGGAAATTTCGAAATTTAGACGCTTTGTATAAAGATGCAACTCATTCAAATGCTATTGGACATCAAATGATGGCGGAAAAAATATATCGATTTTTGGTTCAGAAAAAATTGATTTAGTTGTATTTTTACCGTCATATTTTTGTAAATAGATTTTTTTGTGTGAAATATTTATTTAACAATGGTTTTTAACTTGAGTTTCTGTATACTTTTTATGACCGTTTTTTATCTGCATTGATGGTATAGGGGGTAGATATGTGTGAAAGTATAAAAAAACTTTTTTATAAAATGGTTTTTCGTTTTGTTCGGAATAAGCATCGTCGGAAACAGTTGTATATTTGTTTATCGAAAGTGGGGATAGCTAAATATTTGGAATTGGCAAAATTGAGTGCACAGGAAAATCAAGAAAATAAACAGTTTAAATATTTTATTTCTGTTGCGTGTATTATCAAAAATGAAGGACCGTATTTAAGAGAATGGATTGAGTATCATAAGTTAATAGGGGTGGAGCATTTTTATGTCTATGATAATGAAAGCACGGATAATACGAAAGAAATATTGAAACCATATATTGATTCAGGGATTGTTACTTATGTATATTATCCGGGAAGAGATAAACAAGATCCGGCATATATGGAGGCTTGTCAAAATTTTGGGCAGGAAACGAAATGGATGGCTGTTATTGATTTGGATGAGTTTATTGTTTTACATAAAGCGCATAATTTGCGTGAATTTATGGCGGAATTTTCAGAAGTTAGTCAGGTAAGTTTGCACTGGGTCTTTTATGGAAGTTCGGGTTATGAGAAGAAGCCTGAGGGACTTGTCTTGGAAAATTTTAGAGGGCATGCGGCAAATTCGGTCTTTACGCCAAAGTCTATTTTTAATCCAAGAACGGTGGTAGATACAGGGGCACATTATATGTGGGTGTGTGGTAAATGGGTTAATGAGAATAATTTGGAATTTGGTAAATTTTCAGAAAATCCTATTTATAAAGCGCAAGTTAATCATTATGTAATTAAGTCTTGGGAAGAGTTTTATAATAGAAAAGTTGCTCGAGGGCGTGCTGATTTTAAGACGTTTGGTGACGATTTGCGTAAATATTTTAATGAGCACGATAAAAATGAAGTGTATGATGATTTGATGGTTCCATATGTTGTAAAATTAAAATCTATTTTAAATTAGATTGTTGATAGCTTTTTTGTTTAAAATGGCGTAGCGAGTTCTTGTATTTTAACTTTATGAGAGGACTTTGGCTATGATTTATGGTTATATTCGTGTTAGTACTGATAAACAAACAACGGAAAATCAACATTTCGAAATTCAAGAATTTGCTCTTAAAAATCGTGTTGTTATTGATAAATGGATTATGGAAACAATTAGTTCTACTAAAGAACTCGAAAAGCGTAAATTGGGTAAATTGCTTAAAAAACTTAAAAGTGGTGATGTGCTTATTGCTTCCGAACTTTCGCGTTTGGGACGGAATTTGTTGCAGATTATGAGTATCTTACATCATTGTATGATATCCGGTGTTTGTGTTTGGACAATTAAAGATAATTATCGCTTGGGGGCTGATATTCAATCTAAAGTGCTTGCTTTTGCGTTTGGGTTGTCTGCGGAAATTGAAAGAAATCTTATTTCTCAAAGGACAAAAGAGGCTTTGCTGAGATTGAAGGCTGAGGGGAAAATCTTGGGTAGACCTAAGGGACGTAAAAATTCTAAATTGAAATTAACCGGTAAAGATGATAAAATTTTAGCAATGCGTATGGAGCATTTTTCAAAGTCGCGTATTGCCAGAGTTTTAGGGGTGGACAGATTAACTCTTTCTCGTTATATGGCGGAGCATTTGCAAGATCCTATGCAGAGATTGTGTTGTTGAAGGAAAGTTGAACTTTTCAACCTTATGCACTTTTTTCATTGTCGGTTTCTGTTTTTATGTTGCGGCCTTTTAGGTTGATTAAAAATTGAGCTTCCATTTTTAAGTATTGGTCTAAAAGCCAACGTGAACGTGATACTGAAAATATTGTTAAAAGTAATAGTATGAAAATTACTTTGGGATTTTCAGTTAGAAATTTGTGGACGACCGTTACTATGAAAAATGATGATACTAAAATGCGGAAGCTGGTTAGGATTATTAAAGGTAATCTGTTGGCTTTTTTGGCCATCCATAGACGATAGTATATTTTGGATACTTGGGTTGTTCCTGAGAAAAAATTGCGTACTCGTTGCATCTTGTCATCGAATGTTTTTTCTTCCGTTTTTGTACTTTCTTCTGTGCAATCAGCTTCCTCTTTTGCGCATTGGGCGGCTAGATCTATTTCTTCTGCCTGTTTTTTAGGGAATATCCATGTCATTTTATCTTTAAGGAATTTGGTGGCGATAATGTTCCATCCTATTAGAGCTTTTAAAAACGGGGACATTAAAATGAATGTTAGGGTGGTTAGTATTAAATTGGCGGTTATTCTGTGCGGTATGATGGTGTGAATAAAGGGATTGATTATTGAGGCGAATACTATGATGCTGTATAAAATAATTGAAAATATGGATAAACGAAGAAAATAATTCTTGAATAAGGCACTCCATAGCCTTTCTTCGTTGTGAGTCATTGTCGTGCTTGAATTGTCAATGTAATCTAACCATTTATCGGGTAGTATACGATTTAGTTTTTTATAAGCAGGATCGGCGGCCTTTATCATCATGGGGGTTAAAAATGTGGTTATGACTGATACGGCAACGATAATGGGATATACTTTGGCACTTAGTACTTTTAAACTCATTCCCAGTGAGGCAATAATAAATGCAAATTCTCCAACTTGAGCTAAGGAGAAACCTCCGTAAAGCGCTGTCTTTAATGGTTGACCAGAGGCAACAAAGCCAAAGCATGAAAATACAATTTTTCCTATGACTACTATAATCGTAATCACAATAATCGGTTCGGCATAGGTGATAAACATTTGAGGATTTACCATCATTCCGACGGATACAAAAAATACAGCTCCGAAAAAATCTTTGAGTGGTTGTACATTTTTTTCTATTCTGCCGATAAACTCTGTTTCTGCTAAAATTGAACCCATTATGAAAGCACCGAGAGCTGCTGAAAATCCAGATGAGGTCGCTAGTAAAACCATCCCGAAACAAAGACTTATGGTGATAATTAATAGCATCTCATCCGTTAGGTATTTTTGGATTTTTTCTAAAAAAGTCGGGACAAGATATATTCCTATGATAAAGCATAGTATTAAAAAGAAAATTAATTTTAAGGTGCTTAGGCCTAGAGCTACTCCGTTTATTGTACTTCCTAGGGCTATTGTGGGTAATAGTACTAGCATTAATATTCCCACTAAATCTTCTACAATTAGGACTCCGAACACTAAATCCGTGAAACGTTGTTTCTTTATGTTTAAATCATCAAAGGCTTTGATTATGATTGTTGTCGATGACATGGAGATCATAGAGCCCAAAAAGAAACTATCCATTGTTGACCAGCCGAGTAGTAAGCCGACATTGTAGCCCAAAAACAGCATGAAAATAATATTTGAATTGGCGGTTATCATGGCTGCTTTACCGACATTTAGCATTTTTTTGAAGCTAAATTCCAATCCTAATCCAAATAATAGAAATATAACGCCTATGTTTGCCCATAAAGTTAGGTCTTCCTTGTCTCTTACGGTCGGGAGCAAATCAAAATAAGGACCGGCAAAAATTCCGGCTAACACATATCCTAATACGATAGGTTGTTTGAATTTTTTGCATAACAGAGTTGTTATGCCGGCGTATATTGAGATTAAGGTTAAATCTATAATTAGTGGGTGTATTGTGTGCATGATTTTTACTTTATCTTATTGCGCTATACGACTATATTTAAGGTGATTTTCTTTATTTAGAGTTAATAACTTTATATAAATGCAGCACTAGTTAGTTTTCAAGTTCGAATTCGTTGTTTGTTTTGTGGCTAAAGTACGATGTTTTTCCATCGTCCCATTTTACTTTTAGGCGATTTTGGGGGAGAAATTCGTATTTTCCACAATTCTTATACGCGTTGTTAAAACTGCAAATTCGATTGTTTTCTTGTTGGATAAAGGAGTCTTCCCATTGTGGTGTTTTGAGGTAAATATAAGGTGCATCCGGTGGTGGTGTAAAGAAATCTGAAGCTAATGCGAAAGGAACTTCTTTGATTCGTAATCCGTGGTGCTGTTGTTCATATTTTAGATAAATGCTGAATAGTCTTTCTCCTAAATAAGCAAAAGCCAGTTTTTGCTCTGTATCACGTTGTGGTAACTCATCTTTGATTTGTTGGTATAAGGGGCGTAATATGCTAAATAGCCATGCGGCATAGTTATTTAAAATTTCTCGGCGAGTGATAAACATATTTGTTGGGTAGAAACCTTCTTCGCTCTTTAATGTTTGGTTGGCAAAATCGTACATATAAGGATATTTTTGGTGAATGATTTCTAAGGCTTTGTCTAAGTCGGAAATAAGGTGTTCTTCTTGATATTGTTCGTAAGTGTTTACTTTTATTGGCTCGGATACAATGATATCATGTGTGGCAAACCACGGCAGAATGTATTTTTTTTCAAGTTCCAAATTGTGTAAGAATTCTTTTGAAAATGTTTCTAAATGTTTAATGCCAAGGTGGCGAAACCGCATGGATGGAAAGTTTAGTATCGGATAACGAGAGTTGTTATTTAAACATAGAAAACGACGATAATGAAACATTCCTATATATGGCGAATCGGTGTTTTTCCATATCCAATATAAAGCTGTTAATTCGGCAAAATAACGATTTAATTCGGAAATGTTTTCGCCGGTGTCATCTCCTTGCATATTTTGATTTAGCCAGTCTATTTGCTCAGGAGTAAATGTTCCTTGACGTGAAGGTGTCGTTGCTATGCTGCGACCGCCTTGAATTGGAATAAATATTTCATTTTTGATTAGAGGGGCGGGTTTGTAATATACAACGTATATTTTTAGGTAATCCGTTTTGTAAATGAATAAAATGTATGTGAAAAGGCATAAAATAAAAGCAGCAATAAATGTTGTTATATAAAATAAAACTTTGCTGCTTTTCATTGCCATACCTGTTTGAATGTATTTGCTACATTACGCTTATTGCTATTGCGCTATGCTATAATATTCGGGTTAATCAATGTTTCTATCTTTTGAATTTTATTTTTTAGGTTAGTTCTTTGGCTGTTTAATTGTTGTGCTTGATAGAAATCTATCATTTGTTTGTTTTTTACTAACTTTGTAATGTCTGACTTAACCCTTCTTTCTTCAAGTTTTAGTTCGCAAAGTTGTACTTGAAGTTTATTAAAAGAATTGGTATTTGTCATTGGCGTACTCCAAAAATTACTCTAATCTCGCTTTATGCGATTCTTGTTCTTCGCGCATATTATACTGCATTTTTTGCTAAAAATCAAGCTATTTTGAGTGTATTTTAAAAAAATTAGTGAAAAAATATAAAATTATGCTAGTCTTATCAAAATATTGTCGTTATGTATTTTCAAAATGTAACTTTATTGATTGGATAGGATTGTTATGACTGAAATTAAAAAAATTGGTATTTTAACCAGCGGTGGTGATTGTGCAGGCTTAAATGCTGTTGTTTTATCTGTGGTTAATTCGGCCGCTCAACTCGGTTGGGAAGTGTATGGTATTCATAATGGTACCGATGGCGTTACTGAAACTCCTTTGTCTTATGAATTATTAACAGAGAGAAATTTTTCTGATACGCCTTGGCCTCGTCTGGCTGGTTCTTATCTCGGTTCTTTAAATAAAGGGGTTAAAATGGAATCTCAAGCCGAAATTTCTGCTCGCTTTGGTAAAGGTGTGGCTGAGTTGGGGCTTGATGCTGTTGTTGTTGTCGGTGGTGATGGTAGTATGAATATTGTTAGTAATTATTGCCGTAATGCCGGAGTTAAAATGGTGGGTATTCCTAAAACTATTGATAATGATACTCCGCTTACTCAATATTCGGTTGGTTTTGATTCCGCTTGTAAAGTTTGTACAGACGCTGTTGATGCTTTGTGGAAAACAGCTCGTTCTCACCAACGCGCGTTAATCTTGGAAGTTATGGGACGTGATGCCGGACATTTAGCTATGCGTTCTGCTGTTGCTGGCTTTGCGGATGTTTGTTTGGTGCCTGAAATTCCTTATACCGTTGATGGAATTATTAAAAAATTGAAAAGTATTAAAGCTAAAGGACGTAATCACGCTGTTATTGTTGTTTCAGAAGGCGTTCATACAGAAACAGGAGAAATGGTTTCTAATACTAAAAACCTTATTGGGGAAAAAATTAATGGTGGAATCGGTGAGTATTTGAGTTCCGCTATTAATGCGAAATATTCCGAATTCCAGACCCGTGTTACGAAATTAGGACATGTTCAACGCGCAGGTGACCCGACAGCTTTTGATAGAGCTTTGGCGTGTGCTTTTGGTGCTAAAGCTGTTGAATTGTTAAAGGCTGGGCATACAGATGTTATGGTGGCTCTTAATGGCGATAAATTGGTAACTTATCCTTTAGAAGAAGTTGTTGCAGAAGGTACAACTTTGTTAAATAAGGATAGTGTCTATGTCAGAGCTGCTATTGATATGGGAATGTATGTCGGTGAAATTAAGTAGTGGTTTTATTGTGATTAAAAGCGGCAGTTTTAATAACTGTCGCTTTTTTTGTAGCAAGAAACTGTCGGCTAGGCCGATGGGGCTTTGGTATTTTGTGTAGAGTTGCGTAGCTTAAATCTTTACAATCTTTAGTGAACGGATTGTTTTTTATATTTTTTCAAAATTGACCCGGGGGTCTACCAGCGAATAGGTTAAGTCACTGATTAGTTTTAAAATTAGACCAAGTAATGCAAATATGTATAAAGTTCCGAATACTACGGGATAATCTCTTGTCATAATGGCTTCATAGCCTAATAACCCCATGCCGTTTAGGCTGAAAATGATTTCTATTAAGAGAGAACCTGTAAATAATATCTTCATAAGTAATCCGGGAAGACCGGCAATGATAATCATCATGGCATTGCGAAAAACATGATGGTATAAAATCCTATTTTCGGATAATCCTTTTGCTCTGGCTGTTAAAACGTATTGTTTGCTTAGTTCATCCATAAACGAGTTTTTTGTTAGCATGGTCAGTGAGGCTATTCCTCCGATGACCATGCAAATGGTGGGTAGTGTTATATGCCAGAAATAATCTCCGATTTTATGCCAGAAAGTGAAATTCTCCCAGCCGTCTGAAGTTAGGCCTTTTAAAGGGAAAAATTGAAAATATGTTCCGCCGGCAAATAATACAATCAGTAATACAGCAAACAAAAATACAGGTATCGCAGAACCGATGAAGATAATAAACGAACTTATAACATCGAATTGCTCTCCATCCTTGCGGGCTTTTTTTATGCCGAGTGGAATTGCTATTAAGTAAATTATCAATGTGGACCATAAACCTAAGGATATGGATACGGGCAGACGCTCCTTTATTAATTCTAATACGGTCTTATCTTTGTAATAACTTTTGCCGAAGTCAAAGTGTATATAATCGTTAAGCATTTTGATAAAACGTTCATGTACCGGTTTGTCAAAGCCGAATTGTTTTTCCAGTTCTTTAACTAAATCGTCAGGTACTCCTTTTGCTCCTTGATACTTTTGTTCGTTTAAATTTGGCATGCCCGAATTAATGTTTCCGGTTGCTCCGGTGTTCATACCTTTATATTGCGCAAGCATATATTCTACCGGTCCTCCTGGGGCAAGTTGTATGATGCCAAAATTAATTAGCAGTATTCCGAATAAGGTTAGAGGTATCAGTAAAAGTCTTTTTATAATATAATTGCGCATTTTCTTTTTATTCCTTTATCCACCAAGTATTTGTATCAACCCCGAGGTTTTGGGTATTTTCAGGAAAGGAAAATTTATCCCAATAAGCAATCCTATCTGCGTCAGAATACCAATTGAATATAACATAGTGGTTGAATAATAATACTCGGTCTAAGGCTTTGACGTAAGCAGTATAGAGTTCGGTGTCTTCGGTTTCAATTAGTTTATTGATAAGATAGTCAATGGTTGGATTTTTTATGCCGATGATGTTGCTGCTTCCAAGTGTATCTGCTGAAATGCTGCCCCATAAGTCTTTTTGTTCCGTTCCCGGCATATAAATTCCACTCACTCCCCCTACAATTATGTCAAAATCAAAATTGTCTAATTTGTTTTTATAGGTGTTGATTTCGAGAACTCGCGTGGTTGCTTTTATCCCAATTTTGCGCAAATTTTCTATAAAAGGCAGCAAAACACGAGTAAATGAATTGCCGTTGGCGGAATTTATGATAATTTCAAACTCCAATGGTTCTCCGGTTTTTAAATTGCACATCTCTTCATTGATAAAATCATATCCGGCTTCGTTTAGAAGTTTAACGGCTAATTTTAGATTTTCTCTGTCTGATAGCGAATCGTTGCGAAATGTATTTTCAATCGGGGTGCTTAATATTTCTGCAGGTAATTGTTCCGGCAGAGATTGTAAAATTTCTAATTCTTTTCCTTGAGGGATACCAGTGGCGGCAAAGTGGGTGTTGGCGAAATAACTTCTTAATCGTGCGTATTGATTGTAAAATAAATTTTTGTTTGCCCAGGGAAAATTGAAGGCGTAATCAATGGCTTGTCTTACTCGGGCGTCTTTAAATTTGTCTTTACGAATGTTAAAAGCAAAAAACTGAGTTGTGGCAGGGCGATTATGCTTAATGGCTTGTTTTTTTATTTTTCCTTCTTTTATGAGGTTGTTATCATGTCCGGTTGCCCATGATTTGGCTATGTATTCGTAGCGGACATCAATGTTGCCGGCAAAGAGAGCTTGTAATGTTACGGTGGTATCTTGGTAATAGTCATATTTTATTTCATCGAAGTTATAAAAACCTTTACGAGTTGGTAAATCTTGCGCCCAGTAGTTTTTATCTCGTTCAAAAATGATATAGCGTCCTGCTTCAAATTTTTTTATTTTATAAGGACCGTTGCCAAGGGGAGGGATAAGACTCGGTTTATCATATTCTCGGTTGTTGAAGTCTTTTGCTGAAAAAATTTTTAAAGAACTGATTATTAACGGCAATTCTCTGTTTTTGGTGTTGGGTTTGAAATAAAAACGTACATGGTTGGGGGCTAGTTTTTCTACTCGGTCAATGTCCGCGTAGTAAAATTTGTATATGGGAGAACCTTTGGTTATTAAGGAATTAAAGCTAAAAATGACATCGTCTGCCGTGATTGGTGTACCGTTACTGAATTTTGCCTTCGGATTTATGAAGAAACCAATGAAACTTTTATCTGAGGGGTGCTCAAATTTTTCTGCAATTAAAGGATATACGGTTTCTATATCGTCTGCCGGAGAAATCCCAAGGCTATCTAAAGTTAATGAGGCGGTTTCCGTTGATGCTGTTCCTTTGAAAATGTAAGGATTGAAATTATCAAATGTTCCATATGCGGGGAGAACTATTCTCCCTTTTTTGGGGGCATTCGGATTTACAAAGCTAAAGTTTGCAAAATCTCCTATGTATTTAGGTGTGTTACTTAAAGATATATAGTCTTGTATTGATATTTCGGGGGAGATAGCTTCTGTTTGGGGCTGCTCCTCTAGAGCCATACTTAATGTCGTATTAAATATTCCGAAAATTGTCAGAATAATTGCAAAATACTTATTTGCTTTTCTTTTCATCAATCCATGCTCCAAACGGGTATGCATATTCATCATAATTGTTTTCAGGGGATGCTTCTATTTCTTTTTCTATTTCAGCTAAAGAGATAATTTTGCCGGCTTTGCTTTGTTTGGATTTTGATTGTGCTTGTTCGAAGCTCGGTTCTGTTCTTAAATTGCGTAGAGCATTTTGGGTGTTTGCGAAAGATTTAAGTATTTCCGGCTTTTTTTCGCTTTTTGATGATGATAGTAATTCATCGCGTATCGCTTTCATCCCTTCTTCTATATTGTTTTGTTGGGGCGGAACTGTTTCTTTAGCAGAGTTTCTTTCTTGAATAGATTGTTTAGGGGTCGGGGATTGAATAGGTTGTTCTGTTTTTATTTTATCCGGTTGCGATAAAAATGACGGAAAATAATCTGCCGATTCTTCTGTCAGATTAAATTCTTTTTGAGGTTGTTGAGGTGATTTTTTTTCTGTTTGAGTAGGGTGCTCGTTTATTTTTTTTAACTTTTCGGCTATGGGAATTATAATGTTGTATACTTTTCCCATTGCGCCAAACTCTATCATATTATAGAAAATTCTTTGAGTGTCATGTATCTCCAGTAATTGATATAGACTTCTAGTTCTGGCTTCAAACTCTAAAATGCTCCCTCTTAGTAAAGGGTCTTTTTGCGCTTTGCTTATTAAATGGTCTGTGAAACCGTGCTGATAGTTATGTGTTTCTATAAAAGTTTTGGCGATTAGCCAACGTTCCCCTCCCGCAGTTCTATTCCAGAGATGCTCCATTTGTGCACTGGAAATGGAATTACTCCGTTTGATTATATCCGATAAAATTTCGTTGCAATCGGCAATTAAGGTATCAACCTCTTGAAGCATAAAACTATTTTTAAATTCTTTCTCTAAGGCAATTAAAGCACAATTTAAGGCATTGGTTGTTTCGGTGTTTTTGTTTAGTTGTTCGGTTATTCTTAAATTTTGTAAGCGTATGTCTTTTTGTTCTTCAATGCTTTTGAGTATAGCAAATATTCCCCAAATTAAGCCTATGGGGAAGGCTATTGCGAAAATCGTTTGATAAAAACTTTCAGGGGTGTCTGACATATTTTGCAAATTAATGTTTTTTAATCCGTACAGAAACCATAAAATGCTTGAAAAAGCTGCTATGAAAAACGATGTGTTCAACACGAACTTTACTCCTAATTATTTTTTGCTATTTTAGCGGTTATGCTATATTTTGCAATTAAAAAATACGTTGAATACCTATGTTTTTGTGTATATTTGTGGTGCTTTTTTGTATATTTGCAAAAAATATGGTGAAATTTTTTTATTTTGTGGTATAGAGGGGCTAAGGTTTAATTTGTAAAGGTATAAAAAATGAATGAATCTACAGCTGTTGTGCTTGATTTTGAAAAAGATATTTTAGAAATTGAAGAGAAAATTGAGCACCTTAAACTTCTGGCAAAAGATGAAGATATGGATATTACCAGAGAAATCAGACGCTTGGAACGTAAGTTGGGACAGCACGTTAATCGTACTTATATGAACTTGTCTGCTTGGCAAAAGGCTCAAATTGCTCGTCA
>CASFTO010000091.1 GCA_949297665.1 uncultured Alphaproteobacteria bacterium
CAGACAGATAATTCTTTACCTTCGATGTGGACGAAAAACAAGTCGGAAATCTGTTGGCTATTTTTCTGTACGTCGGTGAGCTGCCGTTTAACTTCTGATAATCGATAATGTACTCGTGCAAAGTGCGCAACAGCTCTTCATTATATCTTCTCATTAGCATCTCCTCGTTTAGTAGAACACGCTGTTCTTCTAAAAGGTGAGCATATTGTATCATAAAAAAATATCTTTTGCAACCCCGTCGCGTTAAATAGAATTAACGCGACAGGAAAATTTTTCATTTTTGAACATAAAAAACGCCAGACTCATATCTGGCATTCTTTGTTTTCTTTATTTTTAATCTGTAATGTTGTCGCCCTTAAAAAGCGGACAATCAAAAAAATCATACAAACTTATTCCCAAGCCTTGCGATAATTCATGAAGAATGAGTAAACTGACCGACTTATTACGCTGCAAACGAATATCTCCTATCGTGGTCTGCGCCACGCCTGACAACTTAAAAAGTCTGTACTGCGTTATGTTTCTTTCCAGCATCAGCTCATCTAACCTGATCGCTACCGCTTCTGATAAAGTCAATCAGTTCCACCTCCTTGAATTACTCGCTCGCAAGTCAAGTCATACGAACTGAATATAGTATAAATCTATTAAAAAAATAAATACTTAGCCTATCCGTAGTACTTTGTTTTCGCTACTTACTATGGTATAATGGAGTACAGGAGAAAAATTTATGATTATTACCTTTTGCGGGCATAAAAACATTGTTGACCGCTGTTCTGTTCAAGAAAAACTTACCAACTCAATATTATTGTTATTTGCCTCTGCTCAAAATGGACATACTCCTCTTTCTTTTTATTGTGGCGGATACGGGGAATTTGATAACCTTTCAGAAAAAACCGTTGAAGAAACACGAAAAAGATTTCCCGACGTAATTTGTGAAAAACTCTTTATTACCCCTTACATTACTCCGTCTTATAAGGAACGCAACGAATTCATGCGGCAGAAGTTTGACAATATCGTTTATCCGCCCCTCGAAACGGTTCCTTATCGGTATGCTATTATACGTCGTAACGAATGGATGATCGATCAGGCTGATATAGTCATTGCCCATGTCAGATATTCTTGGGGCGGCGCTGCAAGAAGTTTAGAATACGCAAAAAGAAAAAAGAAAGAAATTCTGATGATATAAAATGCAATAAACGGGCTTCTCCTTTGGGAAGCCCGTTTATACCTATCCATGCTCAATATATCTTTTATTTTTCTCTCCCGACAAGATAATCAATTGTAACATCAAGATAATCCGCGAGCAACACCAAAGTCAAAATATTAGGACTCTTCCCCTTCTTCCAATTCGTAAAGTATCCGTCATAAATAGGTAAATCTTTGACGAGCCTGTATCTCGTTACGCCTTTTTCTGCCATAACTGCTCTCAGTCTGTCGTAAAACGGCGGCATATCTCTCACCTGATAATCCAATACGGCATCCGACCTTCCTGCCAGAAAATCAAGAGAACATTGGAAATAATCGGCGAGCTTTACAAGCTGTGAAAGTAAAATATCACGCTCTCCGTTTTTCCACCTGCGCACCGTTTCGTCGCTCACGCCGATCGCCGCGGCAAGCGATACGGTATTCACTCCTTTTTCAATCATCAACTCGGTCAATCTTTCGTGAAATATGTTCTTATTTTCCATGATTTCGCCTCCGATTTGAGTTTCGACAAAATTCGTCAATATTAGTTCCTATCTATGCAATAATTATCCACTTTTGAGTTGGATATTACTTGCAATCCACCCATAAAGTGGATATAATAGAGCCATACTTCGGTGCGCAACGAAGGAATATATCATGTCTAAGGAGAATCTGTTATGAACGAAACGCAAAATGCTGAAACCAAAGAAAAAAACATATGCTCTGAGGCAAATTGGGTAACAAACGAGCAAGACCTTTTGTTCGATCTGAAATGTCTTATCAAAGAATACTACGTCGCCACTGTTACGGAATCTGGTAAAAACCTGAAACTCTCATTTGAAAACGGACAGTCCTTTCTGATTTCCGTTAAAGCCTG
>CASFTO010000092.1 GCA_949297665.1 uncultured Alphaproteobacteria bacterium
ACCTGTGTTCACCTTAAATTCTAACTGATACTCAGCACCAACTTGTAATGATACTGTATTTTTAGTATCTAATTTTTCCTCAATCGAAGAACCACCTTTTCTAAATATAATCTCCTTAACTGCAGCACCGGAGGCATTTAATTTCATATTATCAACCAATGCAGTAATGTTTACAGTCTTAACTTGCTCAAAACTTGCAGCGATATTTAAATCAGCGTCTACCATAATTCCTGATACTTCATAATAATTTGATTTATCAGAAATCTTATCTGACTTATCTTTACCATTTACTAATAAAGTACCACTGTAAGATGGAGCCGGTTCTACTTTAACAACCAGTTCAGTACCTGTTGCTATTTTATCACCATTGTTTACAATAGATAAAGATCCATCAGCAGCTTTTTTCTGAACAGTAATCTTTCCACGAGAAACATCCGGATTATTGATAGTGATTGTTCTTGCGGAACCCTTTACTGAAGCGGAAATCTCAGGAGCCAAATCTTGACCTAAAGAAGTAAAACAACCTTCAACCTGGCAAACCACCGGATTCTTATCCCATTGCGAATTGTCATACAAATTCAATGCCTTATAATCTTTAAAGGTTTCAAATTCATAACCCTTAGCTTCTTCCCAACCAATTGAAAGCAAATCGCCTTGAGTTAAAACTGTGTTTTCAGATTCTACAACTCCACCATTTGGATATTTAACAATTTTAATCTCTCCTTGAGTAGGTTGAGTAACTTTAATCTTAAATGTAGCGGGCTTGATAGTGAAGCGAACACGTAATTTCTTCTTGTTTTCTCCCACCAATGTGGCCTCATACGTACCGCTCACATAAGCATTATTCTTTTGTCCATTATAAAATTTGTAGGCATTCTTATTACCTTCTTGCAATTGATGTGCTGGATTATAGTTCAAATCTTTATATACACTATGATCATCTTTATATTTCCAACCGGAACCCTCAAAAGAAAATACTTCTTTTTTCAAATCAAGGCTAAAATTTCCCACAAATTCGTTCAAGTCAAATACGTCATTAGCCTTTACTGAATAAGAATTAGTCATCTCCGTCAAATCCTGTGTTCCCCAGTCAACGGCACATTTTTCTGGTAAACCAGAAACGACAGCTAATTTATTTCCATCTAATTTTAAAGTTTTCAAATTAGTTAATTTCGACAAATTCCATGTTCCACTTGCTCCAGCATAACCATTACCTGTAATATCCAATGTTATCAATGACGCAGGAGGATTAGATATTGTAGTTAGCTTATTTTTAGAAATAAGCAAAGTTTCAAGCTTTGTCTGTTCTAGTAAATCGATAGCAGTATAACCACAAAATGAAGCATCAAAAGATTTCAAAGCCACCAAATTATTCCAATTCAATATTGATGTTAAGCCTGAATTCCCAGACACATTTAAGGTTTCAAGATTTTTCCCACCTTCCAAATTTAATGAAGTCAGCTCTGTATTACCAGTAAAAATCAAAGTGGTGATTTTATCACATAACTTTCCGGGGGTGGAAGGCATATAAAAACTTGTCACCTTACCCTTTAAATTTAAAGTTATATTTCCCCAGTCATTCGCATCTGTTTTAATTTTAAATTCTACAGGATTGTCTTTGTTCTGCTTAATCGTATAAATCACCGATTTCGTCCCAAACTTATGAGAGACCGCACCATTGTCAACATACGTAGGATAATTACCTTTATTAAAAGAAAACTTATCCGAGGTCAACGTAACAGTAACTGTTTCATTCCCTTTTGGTACAGCGATATCAATCGTTTTCGTCTGTGCCTTCATAAACCCTACTGATGAGAAGAGCATCAGTAATGCTAAAAGTAATCGTTGTTTCATAAAATATAATTTTTAAGTTAATAGTCCTACTTGTGTAATATATGTCTATACAATCTTTGTCATAAAAACGGATCAAGTCTTTGCTTAATCCCCTATTCATGCAACTTTCACTCACATTTGAGTTGTTAACAAAAGCTGATATGTCGCAAAAATAGGAATAAAATCTATAAAATATCCATTTCAACCGGATTATTTTTTACTCCACCTTGTTTTTATTATAATCTTCAGCAGATTCTTCATCAAAACACTGGCTTCTGCCTGTTCATCGCCATTGAATGCAGGTTACCAACTAGCCTTCCGACGCTCGCATCCAACCGAAAACGATCGTTGCAAGGTAATGGCGAGGCCGCAGCAGCTCAACAACGTACGTTTTTATACCGAAGCGGGGTCGCATTTGTTAACAAACGTGTGTTTTTAGGCAGCCGACGGTCGCGTCTGTTAATATTCGTATGTTTTTAGGCTGAAGCGAGGGCGCATCTGTTAATAAACGTGTGTTTTTGCCCGAAGCGGGACCGCATTTGTTAATAAACGCATGTTTTTATATCGAAGCGAGGCCGCAACAGGCCAAAAACGATCGTTTTTGCCTCGAAGCGACCCCGCAACAACAAAAAAAAGTCCCTCTACCGAAGCAGAGAGACCTTTTTTCTTATTACAAGTATCTTTATCCTCACGGATTCTGACATAATTTTGGGAAAACACGCTTTCGCCCTCACGGGTTACTCGTTACAAGAATCATATCCGAATTCATGTGCGTGTAATTGTAATATATTCGTGTAATTCTTAATAGAGACGTGGCACGGCCACGGGTCCGAAACCCAGACGCGGCACGCCACGTCTCTACAATTTTATTAATTGTCAATTATCAATTGTCAATTATTTTACTACTAC
>CASFTO010000093.1 GCA_949297665.1 uncultured Alphaproteobacteria bacterium
CGAAAAGGAACGTAAGTATCGTATAGAACACTATCATCGTCCATATTATCAAGCTATAAAGAGTAAAATAAACGAGTTACAAAGCAAGGGTATAAAGCCGCAAATTTTCTCGATTCACGGTTTTACGCCACAGTTACGCGGTGGTACATACCGTCCGTGGAATGCTGGAATTTTGTATGTAACGCCAAATAATTTAACCGAAAAGCTGTTAAAGAGCTTGCAAAGTTATGAGGAATTAAAAGTTGATGCAAACGTTCCGTATGATATGCGTCAATACAATACCGGCGCGGCAGCGATTTGCGGAGAGGATATTGGGCTTGAAAACGCTGTGATTGAAATCAAAGACACTGAATTTAATGACATGCAAGCCGGTGTAACAAAGTGGAGTGATTTGCTGATTAATATTTTGGTTTGACAAAAAAGGCTGGACTCTGGCGAAAATATGTGTTACTTTAATAGCAGAAAACTATTAAATACATATATATATGAAGAGGAAAATTTTTATCATAACTATTTTGGTTATGATTCTTTCTGCAGTTGAAGGTTACGCGCAGAGAGGAGAAAGAGGAGGAGGTGGACGCTCAGCCACAAGAGTTGAAAGCCGCAGTTCGACTGTAAGCCGCAGCTCAGCTCCGAGGACAAGGTCATACGCTACCCCGTCACGCAGTACAATATCTCGCCCGACTACAACCAATCGTAGTAGCGTGAGGAGCAGTGCGCCACAGCGTCGAGAAACAGTAAGCGGCACAAGAACGACGAACCGCACCACGGTATCTCGCCCGACTACAACTAATCGCAGTAGCGTGAGGAGCAGTGCGCCACAGCGTAGAGAAACAGTAAGTGGCACAAGAACGACAAACCGCACCACGGTATCTCGCCCGACTACAACTAATCGCAGTAGCGTGAGGAGTTCAAACAGCTCAGGATGGAGCTATGAACGAGTATCGGGTATGCCATCGTCACGCGTTGCGCAGCGTGATGTTCGCAGAGGAGAAAGCCGAACAGGCGTAGCATCTCGTCATGCACCGGCTCCAAGCCGTCATGTAGGACCGGCACCGCGTCGTCATCTTCCTCCACCACCTCCGCCGCATCGTCCATGGCGACCGGTATTCCATCACCACCATGGCTACCTGCACCATCACTATCATTGTTTATTTGATAATTGGTATTGGTACACATGGGGTGGATATCATAACAGATTCATCTGTCATAGACTGTACCATCACAGATTCTTTGACAGTTTGTTAGGATATTATATCTGGGGAGCGTTGGATGCGCCGACTAGATTGGATATCGGTGATATGATATTGACGCGATACAACAGTACCTTAAAGGTACAAATAGGTAGCAGTGTATCATATCTGGATTTGTATCGCTATCAGACGGCGACATACCGTTCCGGTTATACTTATATTGAAGTATCAACCGGAAATGGTAGTGCATTAGTTCGATTCTATGACGAATATGGCAATGAAGCCACATATCGTTTATAGAAAAAATTCTAAGTTTTAAGGAGGCAGCAAAGCCTCCTTTTTTATATTCAAAACAGGAGTGCGTTTTTTTATAACATAATGAAATTAAATAAAAATGTAGACAGATACAGAGTTTCGATTATAATTTTTTTTCAAAAAACATAAAAAAATAAGATTCTGCAGTGATTTTCTGCAAAATTTCTCAATCAAAAGATGCAAAATATATACAATATTATGCTAAAATAAAAAATAATTCACAACGGCACCAATCTACACATAATAACAAGTAAATAGGAGAAAACGAATGCTAAATGTGAAGATTTATTGTCCGATAACATATCCGGAATATGAAACAACATATCAGATTGTAAATGAGGTTTTGCATGAACACAATTTAAATTACATCATAGAAAGAGTTAGTAAAATGGAAGAATTATATCGTTTACGCATTTTATATCCGCCTCAAATAGTAATTAATAATCGAGTAGTTTTTAGCAGGCGCTGTCCTCAAAAAGATGAAATTCTCCAAATATTGCATAAAATGCACTTGATAAAAAGTAATAACCAAGCTAGCATACATATAAAGCAATGAAAGTTAGATAATGAAACACCTCTTGAAATATTCGGAAAAAATAAAACATCTGCCGCGAAGTGGTTGGTTACGGATAAATATAGATAATCCGGAAACGGTCGGTGCACACAGTTGGCAAATGTCGTTAATAGCATTGTATTTATCAACGACCTCGATAAAAAAAGAATATGATTTTAATCGTGTTATAAAGTTATGTATCTGTCATGATTTGGCAGAAAGCAAGATAGGCGACATAACTCCTAAAGATGCCGCCTACTCCTCAAAAGGGGAAAAGGAGCAAGCCGCAATGAAAGAAATTGCCAAAGAAGCTGATTTTCCCCTATTAATTGAATTATTTGCGGAATATGAGGCAAATCAAACCCCGGAAGCGAAATTAGCCAATGATTTAGATAAACTAGATATGCTGGCACAGGCTTTGGATTATGAAACTAAATATGCAGATAAAAATTTTGAGGAATTCAAACTTTCGGCTATAAAAAATATTCAAACAGAGATAGGCAAAAAGTTAGCTCAAGAATTGCTGTCAGAAAAGAATATTTAGAACATACAAAAAACTCCCCATTTTTGGGGAGTCTTTTGCATTAGGAAAAATTTAGCGAGATTTTTGATTTTTGAGCATCTTAGCTGCTTTTTCAGCCATTTTGACGGCTTTTCTATTTTTAAGATGCTTCTGTTGCAAAGATTTAGCAGCTTTATCAAAGGAACTATATGTTCCGGAGGCCTTAATTCCTTTGCCGGTACGATCAGCCTTAACTACCAAAGAATTAATATAGTCTTTATCAACATCTTTACCGGAAAGTAAGTCTTTAATGACTTTATTTTCCTTAGAATAAGGCGCTAACTGATTGTACATCGTAAAGGCATGAGCATACCATTCACGTGTTGTTCCATCTTTATATTGAATTTTTCCTTCTTTTGCTAAATTATCAATTTTTTGATAGAGTTGATCACGTTTTTGCACGCCTAAAATAATCTCCAGAGAGGTATCAAAGCGATTTTTATATGCTTTTTCGAGAGCAGACATTTCTTTAGAAAAGTCTGCGGTTTTAGTATCTTTAACAACTTTTTTTGTTTTAGCCGGAGTCTTAACCTGAACTTCAGTATTTTCTTTATGTGGAGTATCAGAAGTTTTACTAAATTGATTATGAGCAAATCGACCACCGAAAAAACCTAAAGCAGCTAAGCCGGCAACAACGGCTGTTCTCTTTGTCCATTTCCAAACTTTTTTCCATAAATCGTTTGTCTTTTTTTCAGCCTTAGTTTTAGCGGTTTCAGATTTAGTTTCCACCTTATCTTTTTTAGCTTGAGCAGCTTGGACTTTAGTTTCAGTCTTATCTTTTTTAGCAGAAAAAACGACAGGTTTCAGTGTAGGTTCATTACTTAGCTGATCCAAAGAAACAACCGATGGATTGAGCTCAAGACCGTCAATATTAATAGTTTCTATTTTAGCAGGTTTGGGTTTTGATTTATTTTGTAAAGCTTGTTTTTGTTTATAGGTTCCCAAAGTTTCGGTTAACTTAACAAAATCCTCATCTTGGGGAATTTCACCATTTAAGGTTCTGCGAATTTTTTCTTCAGCAAAACTTCTTAATTTGTCTTGCAATTTAGTTGTAGAATAACCCAAATCTTCTTTAAGCAATGTACTGATAAGAAGCATATCTTTGGAACTAAGACGCGCAGCTTCTTTTTTGTTATTAAGGATTTTAAAACGACTATCTTTAAAAGCTTTAGCTTTCTCATTGTCTTTAAATTTGCGAATAGCGCTTTGTTTAAATTTATCTTCAGCTTTTTTTATAATGCTTGAAATTCTATGATACTTGGACTTTTTAAGAGAAGTTAAAAAACTTTGCATTAAATCTTCGGTTCCCGGTTCCAATACGATTTCCCCATTAACATAGCTTTCGAGGAAAGCTGCGCTTTGCTCTTCAACGGATCTGGAGTAACTTCCAAAAAACGTTTTAGGATCATAATTAACATCAATCCCCTGTTGTGCAGCAACAATGGTATTAAACAAATCTTTGTCATAAAATTTGACATTATTACTTTGTGGCATCAGAATTAACCTTTTCTATAAAACAAATCTATAGCATTAATAGCACCATATTTGTATTTTGTCAAGATTTTGTTTAAGAAAAAATAAAGAGTCAGAAATAACTTCTGACTCTTCAAATAAAAAGAAATTAATGTATCCAACTCAAAATAAAGAGATGAGCTACCATGAAACCAATTCCGGAGAATATAATTCCCCAAAGTAATATACAAGGAAGTAATTGTTTTAAGGTAAAAACCTCTTCCTTATAATCAAAATTTGGCATTTTAGCAAAAAAGTAACCTAAAATTCCTCCCACAATAAAACCTCCTAAGGTAAAAAGAAGATAATGGATAAAATATTCCGGAAAGAATAAAGAACTATTGCCTCCTGTTAACAAAGAAGAGATTAGCGGAAAAAAAGCGAGTGTTTTCATATAAATTTTTTTTAGAATAAACTAATTAAATAAGCAAAAATTGCGCCAATAAATCCACCACCAAACAGATATGGAATAGTTTTTACTCTATCCATATAACAAGAATTCGTCAAAAGGTTCTTCTTCAGCCTAAAAGTAGCCAAATATCCTAAAAAAGCTCCCCCTATAGTACAAAAGATAAAGAGAAAAGCAAATTTAGGAGAGTCCGATACACGTAACAAATCACCGTCGCACGATGTCAATAACACCGAGAACAACAAACATAATAAAATTTTCATAACTAAATAATTAAGATAAATATACATAAAACACCTTAAATATAGTAAAAAAAGTTTTTTTGTCAATAAAAAACACATAAAGAAGTAAAGGCGAGAGGAATTTTCGGTTGCCAAAAAAAGAAAGACATATTATATTGAAAAGGTCAAAGAAAGTAAAAACTTTGAATTTTTATATTTCTTTGGTGAACAAAAATATTAACCGTTTCACTAAGAGGAAATAAATGAAAATATTAGTCGGAATGAGCGGAGGCGTAGATTCCTCCACGGTTGCGTGTATTCTAAAGGATCAAGGTCACGAAGTAATCGGAGCAACCATGTCTATATGGGATAAAGCCCTCAATTACAAAATCAATACTCAAAAAGAAGGCTGCTTTTCCCCCCACGAAGAAGAAGATATAAAAGCAGCCAAAGAGTTGTGTCAAAAATTGGATATTCCATATCATGTGATTGATTGTAGTCAACAATACCAAAAATTGGTTCTCGAAAACTTTAAGCAAGAATATTTATCAGGAAGAACACCAAATCCGTGTGTGATATGTAATGCGACGATAAAGTTTGAAGCTCTTCCCAGAAGTGCTGCAGTTCAAGGTATAGAGTTTGATAAGTTTGCTACCGGTCATTATGCGCGATTATCATATAACGAAGATTTGCAGAGATATAAGTTGCGACAAGCTGTAGATTTGAAAAAAGATCAAAGTTATTTTCTATATCGCTTGCAACAAGAGCAACTAGCGAAAATTTTAATGCCATTGGGAGAATATACAAAAGCGGAAGTTAGAGAAATTGCACGCAAATACGGTATTAATGTAAGCGATAAGCCGGATAGCCAAGATTTTTATAGCGGAGATATTAACGATATTCTACAAACCGAACCCGAAGAAGGAAATTTTGTAAATTCAAAAGGTAAGGTTTTAGGAAAGCATAAAGGAATATGGAATTATACGGTTGGACAACGCCGAGGTCTGGGCATAAGTGCGGATCGTCCGCTTTATGTGATAAAACTTAATAAAGATAAGAATGAAGTCGTGTTGGGATATGAAGAAGAATGCTATAAAGAAGCACTGTTGGCGACAGATTTAACATGGTTGTCTTGCCCACCGTTAAAAGAGAAAACAGAAATAAAAGTGAGACTGCGTTCTTCACAAGCGCAGGTTGCTGCAGAGTTCATTCCGCATACAGAAAATAGTGCATACATTCGTTTTTTTGAAAAACAAAAAGCCGTAGCCGCCGGACAATCGGCAGTATTTTACGATGATGACGGATATGTATTAGGTGGTGGTTTTATAGATGTCACAACCGATACAGCTGAATAAGGATGCGATTATTCGCTTGTTGTCAGATGATTGCAATGAACAAAATCTCTGGCAGCAAGCGGATAAGGTACGCCAAGAAAATGTAGGCAATGAGGTACATTTACGAGGACTGATAGAGTTTTCCAATATTTGTCGTAATAATTGTCTGTACTGCGGGATAAGAAAAAATAACAAATCCGTCTGTCGCTATCGAATGAGTGAAGAAGAATTAATTTCCACGGCAGAAAAAGCCTCACAGATGGGATTTAAGACGATAGTGATGCAATCCGGTGAAGATGTGTATTATAACAAAGACCGCCTATGCCGTATAATAGAAAAAATCAAAAAATTTGATGTTGCGATAACTTTAAGTATAGGTGAGCGCAGCTACGATGAATATAAGGCTTTTCGTGAAGCAGGAGCGGATCGTTACTTAATGCGTATAGAAACGACGGATAAAAATTTGTATCATAAGTTAGACCCGAATATGAGCTGGCACCATCGTTATGAATGCCTACTGATGATAAAAGAGCTGGGATATGAATTAGGCTCGGGAATTATGGTCGGTCTGCCGGAACAAAGTATCGAAAGTATTGCAAATGATTTGTTGTTCTTAAAGGAGATAGGTGTGGATATGGCTGGGATTGGCCCTTTTATCCCACATCCACAAACACCTTTAGCAAAAGAAACAGGAGGAACTCTGGAATTATCACTGCGTACAATGGCCGTGATGCGCTTATTGATGCCGGATATCAACATTCCGGCGACAACAGCGATGGAAAGTCTACATCCAGAAGGGCGTATAAAAGCTCTTCAAGCAGGCGCAAATGTCGTTATGCCTAATGTGAATAATAGTGAATATATGAAACTATATGAATTATATCCGCATAAACCGACACAAGTTTTTTCACAAAGTGATATTGTGAAAAAAATAGAAAGTATTGGTCGTTGTATCGGAAAAGGTTATGGTTCTCACCATAAGAAAGTGTAAAAATTTAAGGCGATATTAAGAAAAAAAGACTATACTAAAAGAACACAAAAGGAGAAGAAAATGAGAAAAATTTTAAGCATCTTAGTATTTACTTTCGCTTTTATAATCAATATCAATACAGTAACGGCAGAAACGCTGTCTTATATTCCTGAAAATCCGGAGAAAGCTCTGATTATCATTCACGGCTATGGACAAAGCGGGGACAAATTACAATGGATGACAAACAGGTTAAAAAAAGATTTGGAAAATACGGCATTTTACTATCCAACTGCGCCGGACAGAGCCCCACATCAGGGTTATCAATGGTTCGTGATACCGGTATTTGGAGCCGAAATGGCTGATATAAAAATGTATGAGCGAATGTTAAATGATGCGGCGGATAATGTAGTTGTATTGCATGATTTAGTTGATGAAATTCATAATGATTTGCAAATTCCCTATGAGAATATAGATGTTGCCGGTTTTTCACAAGGTGGATTGATGGCTTTATTGACCGGTCTGACCAATCCAAATCATATCGGAAGAGTGGTATCTTTATCCGGAGTTCCATTGTTGTTGACAGAAGATTTTGGTGAAGATATGATAGTATCGGAACCAGATATTTTGCTAATACAGGGAGATAATGATCAGGTTATTCCGATTAATAGTATATTTATGACAAAACAAACATTGGAAGGGGTAGAGTTCCAACCACAAGCAGAAACAATACGAGGAATGGGACACGAAATAAATCCCAAAGCACAACAAAAGATGATAGAATTTCTGCAATAGAAAAAAGAACACAATGAAAAACGAGAATAAAATACAAAATTCGCCAACAATTTATTTAATGTGCGGTTTTTTAGGTTTTGGAAAAACAACAATAGCGAAAAGGTTAGAAAAAGAGTTACCTGGATTACGTTTAACTCATGATGAAATTATGTTAAGGAAATATGGGAGAAATCCAGATAATTTTGAAGAAAAATATAAAGAAGTAGATAATTTTATCCGTAATGAAGCAGAAAAAGCCATAAAGCAAGGTAAAAATGTAATATTAGACTATGGCTTTTGGACAAGAGAGCAAAGACGTGTATATTATGAATGGAGTAAAGGTCTGACACCAAATGTTATTTTTTATGTACTACTTTGTGATATGGAAATAGCAAAGCAACGAGTATTGGCAAGAACAAAAAATAATTCGGAAGAACTTTTGATTGATGAGAACTGCTTTAATAAACTACTACAATGCTATGAAGCAATATCGGAAGAAGAGGGATATCCGATTATTTATGAAAAAGGGTAAAAATATTCAATTAAGAGCCAAAGATATTTAGGATTGAGCGTATTCTCTTATTAAAACATAATGAGGATAATATATGCCAGAGGTATCATAATCCTCAGAACTATGTATTTTAAATCCATACTTTGTATAAAGATGCATAGCGACTTCGTTACTTTTTTTGACGCCGATAGTCATTGTTTCATGATATGTGTTTAAGATGTGTTGAATAAGAAGGTTAGCAATTCCCTGATTCATATATTCAGGAAGAACATAAAGCATTTTAATAAGTTTCTTTTCGCGCCAATAGCTTATATAAGCAACGTTTTTCCCCTCTTTTTTGAAAACATATGTGTCATAAGTAGGATAGGAAAAAGACATAAGATTCTTGTACAGAGCTTTCCAATCATCATCAGAAAGATTGTCCGTAGTTCTGAGGGCTTTATCAAAAATATAAAGCAAATCGGGCCAATCTGCCACGTTAGCTTGAGTAATTGTGTGTTTATCGATCATATGATTTAACCGCCAATCAATATAACTATTTCACCAAGGATATGTATTGAGAAATCTTTTCACCAAACAGAGAATGGTAGAGGTTAAAATAGTCATCATAATTAAGTTCACAGTTATGAGTTAAAATCTCCATTTCAACACCGAGTAAATCTACTAAGAAAGGCATATTTTGCATGCCGTTTTTGAGATAAAAGGCTTTTCGTTTTTGACGTTGAAGCTGATTATCCGCAACAATATCTGTTCGTTCAATTTCAAGAAAGAAGCGTTTATCGGCATAACGTTGTTTCAAGAGCTGAAAAACTTTTGACCCCACGCCGGAACTTCTCTGGTTGGGAGAAATGGCAAAGTAATCTAATAAGACCATATCTTGATGCTGAGCGGTAATAGCCAAGCCTAAGAAGTCGTTATTTTCATTTTCAACAGATAAAATCTCAGCTTTCCCGTTATCTCTGGTCTTAAGTAACAAATCAAAAGGCTTTCTTTCCGCTTGAGGAAAAGCTTCAATATATAAATCTTGAATTTTATTTAAACGATTCTGATTAAGCGCTTCAATCAAATGCATATTTATTCTTTCTGCAATATAAATTACCAAGGACAGTCACAAACTATAAGAAAGTCGCAATTTAATCAAGGCTAAAATGGAGCTTATAAAGATTCATAAAATGCTAATGATAAAAATTGAACGAGCTCAGAAAGTTATAGATTAATACAAGGAGTTATTTGCTATTAGATAATGAAATAATTTCCTGAAGTTCATAGCAACCATCGTATTCACTTCCGAAACCATCTTGCGGTTTAGCTGTTTCAGTAACTTTCAGAACAGCAAAAATAGGCTGATAATTAACCGCATTCGGACCAACTTCTTGATAATATTTGGGGAGCAATGTTCCAGATCTGTCAATAATCCAATATTCCTTATCTGTCTGATAATCTCTAAAAGAGCGGACTTCGTGTCCGATTGTTAAAATACCTTGTACTTCTTTCGTATCAGAAGGAGCTGCGCAACCGGATAAAAAAATACAGCCAAGAAACATTATAAGAAATTTCATCATATTTTCTCCATTAATACAGGAAGTATAAAATCAAATATCACAATTTTCAACAAAAAGAGAAAAATATAGAACCTTATATAAAGTCAACCTAGTAGTAGAATAAATAAAAAATGATATGATTATCAAAAATCTAAGATAATTTTAGAGCAAACATGAATAGGCAAATGATTTACGGATATATTAAATTTAGCGTAAATAAACAGGAAATATGGAAGCAAAAATTTTAAGAAGAAGGAATTTGAGACATTATAAATATAAAAGTAAAATATTTGGAAAAAACGTAAAACAAGGATACAAAATAAGAGCTAACAAATCTGAGCTTTTAAAAAAAGATAGAAAATATCTGATAAAGCAAACGGAAAATAAACAGCGTTCAAAAACCACCATTTATTTTTAATATTAAGTGTGGCTATCATATCAAATATTTTTATATTTTCAAGTTAAATGTTTTTCATTTATTTCATAAGAAAAATAAGCTTTTTTTGTCATTTTTATAAGTAGTTAGCAAAATCAATCTGCAAAAATGGTGATTTTTGAATATAGCGGATTGGATATGCAGATAGGTTACATTCAGAATAACGCAAGCAAAACGGAGCAAGTCCGCCAACATCAAGCACTTTTGTCTTATGCTAAGGATAATGGTGTCTGCCTAGAGTGTGTTTATGTGGATGTCTCTTTTTCAAATATTCAAGATACGATTTTGCCATCTTGTGATGGGATTTTAGTATATAATATAAGTAGCCTAGGCGAGTCGCTTGCAGAAATTAAAGAAAATTTATGGTTTTGCAAACAGCATAATTTGTCCGTTCAATCTATTGAAGAAGGTTACGATTTCAAAGTTCAAAATTTAACGGATGATTTTTTCAAAGGTGTTGAAGTTGCGATAGAAGTCCGCAGTCGCTTAATCTCTAAAAATACAAAAAAAGTTTTACAACAAAAGAAAGACGAGGGAATGAAACTTGGCCGTCCGTTTGGAGCAATCGTTAAAAAGAGACTGGAAGGCAAAGAAGAGGAGATTCGCCAACTTTTATTGCAAAAAGTAACCAAGGCAGAAATAGCACGTCGTTTTGGCGTAAGCCGCATTACAGTATTCAACTTTGTTAAGAGAAACGGACTTGAAAACAAGGAGAGTTGTATTGCCTAAAGTCAGTGTTATAATGCCGATATATAATACAAAGGACGAGTATTTAAGGCAAGCAATCAAGAGTATATTAGAGCAAAGTTACAAGGACTATGAGTTTACCATCCTGAATGATAGTCCTGAGAATGTGTGTTTA
>CASFTO010000094.1 GCA_949297665.1 uncultured Alphaproteobacteria bacterium
AATGCTATGCGTCCCGATTGATGATGGAAAAAAATTAGCCGAAATTTATCGAACTGCACAGGTTCTGGATAGGCGTGACGACGGTGAACATATCTTTTTGCGTGTCAGGTGTTCTTCTTAGTCCTTATATGAAATTTTATTGATTCTTTTGACTTTTTTGTGTAAAATAATCGTATATGACTCAACTTTTACGGTGGTTGCAATGATTGAACTGGAGGACGGTTTTTCCGAAAATGATAAATATCTTATTCGTGAATATGAAAAGCACGGATCCGATGATTTTTTGTTGGTTGATTTGGGTGAAAAAACTTATGTTGTGCCGTATAAATATACTATCGGCTCTCATTCCGGTAAAACTTCACAACAACGTTTCCTTAATGCTTTGCTTGATTTTGAAGATATGGAAATCGGTAAATACAATCGCGCGGGACAACCGGTTTTGTCGGTTGCTTATGAGGGGAGGGTTTATGTTATCCCTTTTGGACGCAAAGGAGGCTTTTCTCCTCAAGATTTAGCTAAAGAACTTCATCATAAAGCCGATACAAAATATAATGCTGTTATTAATGCGGCGAGGTCTTTGGAAAAAAATGGTAAACCTATCGATTTACTCGATTTTTCTACTTTCTCCGCCAATAAATATGCTAAAGATTTGGCGGATTTAAACTCTACTATGCTCTTAGACGAGAAATCTCCCGAAAAATTGAATATTTTAAAGTTCTTAAACTCCATTCAAGATAAAAAAATCAAAAATTTTCATACTTCGGCTAAAAATATGGCTAAATCCATTGGGAAAAAAATTATTGAGGACGAACGCGAAGCGGCTAAAGATTTTATTCCGAAATACTATAAAGTTTCAGCTCTGGCTGCTCTTGTCGGTCTGAGTGCTACCACCGGTTTTCTTTCGCAAAAACAAAATACCGATGATGATAATGCTCGGAAACAGACAACGGAACATGTCGTTAATCTGGGGCCTGATGCCGATGATCTTCCTTTAATTACAGAAATAAGCTCCGATATCGATACCGCCAAGACGCAAATTCTCCCACAAACAAAAAAGCCCGAACCGCAAGTCGCACGCGCGGATAAATCCGATAAAACAGATAAAGCCGATAAAGCTGATAAAACCAATAATAAAACAACTGATAAATCCAATACAGCAAAATCCGAAGTTAAAACCACCAACAAAGAAACTCAAGATGTTGCTAGGAAAACACCTGATAAGTTTAATGGGTATTTTGTGAATTTTATGGGCAAAAAATATACCGATACTTATGGCAATATTCATCTTATGCAAAAACTTAAACCCGAAATTTCCGCCCTTTTAATTTCTGTGGAGGGTTTCACTCACGATGCTTTTCGTGATGGCGGAGGAACCCCGACTATCGGTGCGGGAACTACGTTTTATTTGAACGAAAAAGGTAAAGAAACTTATGTGCAAATGGGGGATAAAGCCTCTACTTGGCGCGGTATGTTGCATAAATGGAGATATATCAATAAATATATGGTGGAATATCTTGGGGATGATTTCGGTCGTTCTTGTACCCCTCGTGAGGCTATGGCCAGCGTTGGTGCAGGGTTTTGTTGGGGACCTTCCGGATTTGGTAATTCCGAATTTCTTAAATCAATGAAAAATAATGAGAAATTATCTCTCCAACTTCGCAAATTATCCGGTTTTCGCAAACAGAAAGGCTTACTCAAACGGAGCTATGTCTTGGCGTGTTGCCTTTCGGGGGTTTGGACACCTAAGGATTTATTGGACCTTCCGGTCTATAAACTTAAAGATAAAGGTTTTGTTCATTGCGCTATCTATACTCTCGATTTACACGAAATCTTACCTTGCCGTAAAGATGCTAACGGTAATTACCTTAAAGATGAAGATGGAAATGATATTCCGAAAATCGCTAAAGACGGATATTGCTTTGATTTCTATCTCGATAAAGCGCTGGAAATTAAAGATAAACTTATTGCTGATGCGAAAAAAAGCAATATCCCTTATAAAACCGTGCGGCAACTGCTGCCTGATGATATGGTCAAAAGTATTGAAAAGGAAAATTATGTCAGGGCTGAATTGCCTCACTCTAAGCTGAAACAGAACTTTGCGGCTATGGCTAAAATGTTGCAAAATGCAAAAGAATAATAGTTTCTGCTTATATTTTTTTGTTTTTACTTGCTATTTCTTTCTTATGCTCTACACTTTCGGCATATTGGTATTAAATTGAGTAGGGCGATGGTGTTTCAAAATAAATTCTTAAAGTATTTTATGCTTGCTCTCGGAACCGTTGAAATCTGTTTCTTGGCGTGGGTATTCTATTTCCATTATATGTGTATGGATCATGCCGAACATATTCACGCTTCTTGGTTGGTTTGGCAAGGGCAGGTGCCGTATCGGGATTTCTTTGAACATCATAATCCGTTGTTGTGGTTCTTTTTTGCACCCATAACGGCTCTTTTTTATAAAAGTGCTCTCATTTTATATGTTTCCAGAGTTTTTACGTTCTTGTGCTATGCTCTTGCCGCTTGCGGCGTGCTTAAAATATGCCGAGATTTCTTAAATATTGCGTCGGGCAAATTCTTATTGGCTCTCATGTTCTTTTGCCTGCCGTATGATAACAACTATTTGTTGTTTGAACTGCAACCCGATGCACTGATGTGGGCTTTCTTCTTTTGGGGGCTTTGGTTCTTTTTGAGGTTTGTTCATCTCGGATTAAACGGACAGGTTAGGGACTTGCAGTGGGCTTTTATTCTTTTTATGCTTTCTTTCTTAGTCTTACAAAAAGTGATTGCTCTTCTCGCTCTGTTGGGTTGTTATACGCTGTTTTTGCTTCATAAACGCAAAATCGCATGGTCGCCGGTGTTGCACGCCCTGATTGTGCCGCTTTTTATGCTTTTTCTCTTTATGGCTTATCTTTATTATACAAACAGCTGGGTGCTCTATTTCTTGTTCAATTATGACCTGAACTACTGGATGCAGGGTTTTATGGGCGATGCCAAAATCTTGCAAAATTGGTTGGTCATCGGTGCGCTGCCGCTTTTGGCAATCTTTTCTTTGCACCATTTTTTGGAAAAAGAAAATCATTATCGTAATTTGCTATGCACACTTATGTTTTTGGAATTTATTCAAAAAATGCTGATTGGCGCTCCGTATATACAATATTTTATCTTTAGTAACCTTGTTTCGGCACTGATTGTTGCCGATGTTGTGGCTGATAAAATTGAATTGAAACGGATTAAAATTATCCTTGTCGCCGTTACGCTCGGTTTTATTACTCTGGCCTTTATGAACCCTCCTAATACTCAATATCCGCGCTACTTTAAAGTCCAGAATTATGTCGCTAAATATTCAAGAGATGACGAACCGATTGTTAATTCCGTTTATTTCTTCTTTAATCTTTATGGGCGGAATCCTTCCTATTATTGGTTCGGATATGGAAATGTCGCACAGGTTGCTCACTATCTTTACGATGTTGATAAAGGATTTGAGGTTAATGAGGCTATTCGCGAAAATATGCCTATGTTTGTCTATGTTACTGATTATATTAATCTTTTAGGTGCTTCTAATATGGATTATCTATATGATTATCGCGAAAACCTCAGAGACTTGTGGGAGAGGCTTCCTGTTCGAAAAGAAAATCGTGAAGATTTTGTTAAACGATGGACACAAGTTTCTTTCGGCAAACCAGATACTTATTTCCTTAAGCATTATTATAAAATGTCTCCTTATTATCCTCTTATGATTCGCAAAGATTTAATTTATAGAACAAAAATAAAACAAAATTAATCTCCGGCTGTGCAAAACTTATTGCTAGGGCTTGTCTTCATTGCTGAATCTGCCATTATGTGTTTATCTTGTATTTTGCTTGGGAGATAAATTTATGCTTGATACACTTGTGGTTATTCCTGCTCGATATGGCTCTACTCGCTTTCCCGGGAAACCTTTGGCTAAAATTGCAGGTAAGGAAATGTTGCTCCGCGTGGTCGATATTGCTAAAAAAGGTACGCAAAATGCTTGCGCGAGAATCGTTGTCGCTACCGAAGATCAACGTATTATGGACTTTTGTAATAATCATCATATCGAGTGCTTGATGACCAGCGATAGTTGTAAAACCGGATCCGACAGAGTTTGCGAGGCTGTCAAAATCTTGAATGTTAAACCTGATTTGATTATTAATTTACAAGGTGATAATCCGGTGTGCCCGCCTTGGTTTATTGAAGAACTTATTCACGCTTTTGAAAAGGATACTTCTGTTGATTTGGTTACGCCGTGTACCCAACTGTCTTGGGAGGCACTCGATAAACTTAGAGAAAGTAAGAAAATAACGCCTTTTTCCGGTACTACTTGTGTGGCTGATAAAGATGGGTACGCGTTGTGGTTTTCTAAAAATATTATTCCGGCTATTCGTAAAGAAGATGATTTACGCGCTAAATCCGATAAAAGTCCCGTGCTTCGTCATATCGGTCTTTATGGCTATAAATATGATTCGTTGTTCAAATTTAAATCCTTGAACGAAACGGCTTACGAAAAATTGGAAGGCTTGGAACAGTTGAGATTCTTAGAGAATGGGATGAAAATTAAAATTGCTGTCGTCGATTATAAGCAATTTGAAGGTATGAGCGGCGTTGACTCTCCCGAAGATGTTAAACGCGCTGAGGCTTTGTTTGAAAAATATGGTGAATTTTAATTCAATTAGGAGTTGTTAGTATATGGTCACGAGGATAATTATTGCACGTCATGGTAATACTTTTACTAAAGATCAGACACCGCTTAGAGTAGGGGCTGGAACCGATTTGCCTTTGGTCGAAACCGAAAGAGGTACTAATATAGGTAAATATTTGAAAATGCGCACTCTTATCCCAGTGGCCGTGTTTGCGGCTCCGCTTAAACGTACTACCGAAACGGCCAGATTGGCTATCGCTGCTCTTGATAAAGATATTCCGCTTATTGCCGATAACCGCTTTACGGAAATTGATTATGGTCCCGATGAGGCGAAAACAGAAGAGGAAGTTGTGGCTCGTATCGGACAAGATGCTTTAGACGCATGGAACTCAAGCGCAATCGTTCCACAAGGTTGGAACGTGTCTGTTGATGGAATTATTCAAACTTGGAAAGACTTTGCTCGGGAAGTTGAGCAGAATTTTGCTCATAAAACTGTTTTGGTGGTCAGCTCCAATGGAATTATTCGCTTTGCGCCTTATTTGACGGGTGATTTCGAAACTTTTTGCCAGAATTTTAATATTAAAGTTGGAACCGGTAGCGTTTGTATTCTTGAGAAAGATGATGGTGATGACTTTTGGACTGTTAAAGAATGGGGTACAAAACCCAAAGATAAATTAAGTGATAAGTCTGCGCCTTTATCTGCAACTGTTTCTGTGGCTCATCATTAATCTTTAGCTAGTTTATGCAGACATTTCATTGAGTTCGTGTGTTTAATGCGGACTCTCTTTTTATTTCTTAAAAGCGTCTGTGAGCGTTATGACGTATATTTTATCATGATAAATAACGCAGCTCGTTCTCAGAGCTCTTATTTTTTGCATTTAGTTCTTTTAATTACTTATTTTCTGTTATTTTAGCTGTATGACGTATATTTTATCATGATAAATAACGCAGCTCGTTCTCAGAGCTCTTATTTTTTGCATTTAGTTCTTTTAATTACTTATTTTCTGTTATTTTAGCTGTTTTTCTTTTTCGCTTTCGCATCGTTAAAAATCTATTTCAGCCCCCTCCTTTATCCTTTAGTATCCATAATATATATTATGCGACAAGTTATATACACAAAGAGGGGATGTAACTATCGTCTATTTCTAAAAATATTGAAATTAAGATTTAGATTGTTGTCCCAGGTGTTTATTATGACTTTCTTAGACTGCTTAACTATATATTAAAATTTGATTTTAGCGCAAATAGCTTTAAATTTTCCCAGTTCTTATGGCGCTTGATTAGATTGTTGTCCCATAGATTTGTTATGGCTTTCTTAGACTGCTTAACGATATATTGAAATTTGATTTTAGCGCATATTGGCTTCTACTATTGGTCGAGTAATATATGGAAATTAAAAATGTGGTCTTAAACACTTGTTAAATAAATTTATATCGCTTAGCAATTATTTACCGAAATTCTTGGCTCTCACTCTTTTTATTACGTTCGTTGACATAAAATTCAAATAAATCTCTCGCCAGGCTGAAAATATCCATTCTGATTTGATTTTCGAAAATACACTGATTAATATGCTTGTTTTCGTATATATTCCTAACTTTTCACCCCTGCTAATTTTGTGAACTAACCACGCAAATTATCTTGTTTTTTTCGCATAACCTCTTTTTTATTTCTAATTTTACTTCATTTTAAGTTATTCTCGTTATCATTTGATGGAAAGGCTTAATCATGGAAGAAAAAAATAACAATTTGCAGAGGAATAATTCTCCTACCCAAAATGTCTTAGATAAAAGGATAAAACTTGCTCCTCGCTCTGATTCTGCTATCGTAGCGGTTGAAACAAAACACGCCCCTGCTCTTTGGAAACACCTTTTTTTAAGGAAAACAGCTCGTTGCAGTGGGGAATATTCTATTTTTTATTATATGTACAAATCCTTGTTTTTATGCTATTTTTCCATTAAAGGTCGTGCCAGCAGAAAGGAATTTTGGAGTTTAACCCTTTTGACGTCTTTGCTCAATGCTCTTTGCTTCTTTTACTTCTATGTGCTTGTTGAAGATTTTGAAAAACTTGTTATTTTTATGTCTTGGATTAGTAAATTAACACTTATTCCAGGGATTACGGTTATTATTCGCCGGGTTCATGATTTTGGTAAATCCGGTTGGTGGCTGTTTGTCCCAACTTACAAAATTATCTTTTTTGCTTTTATTAAACCTGACCAGGGGCCGAATGCATTTGGAAAACCAGAGTAACTTCTTGTTTCTAAAATAAAAGCCCTACTCTCTTGAGTATGGGCTTTCTTTTTTTAGAAAAAATTAAATATATGCCGAAAAGGCTTGCTTAATTTCTTCCCACGTTAGTACTTTAGCTTCCTCATACGTCTTTAATGTACTAAAATAACGCCATAAAAACATTTCTTGCAAGACTTGTGGCTCTATCAATTTTCGTGAGCCGTGTTCCAAGATGAAATAATGCATGTTAAAATATAATGGCATTTTTTTCAGTTTTTCATCTTCCTGACCTGCTGCTGTTTTTGCAATCGCATGGCGAATTGATAATCCATTAAATTCGTAATTGGGATTGTTTATCAAACTCTTACCTTTATCGAGCAATGTTTCCGCATAGGCCGATATTGCCGTCTTCCGAGCAGTTGCTATCGTTAATGTTGCAGAATTCATCTCTTTGCTCAATTCATTTTTTAAATAAAAAAACATGTTTCCTGATGATCTCAGCTCGTCACTGAGGCTTTGTAACCATAAGCAAATTCCGTGATAATCAAGCCCCAAATCTCTACTTAGATTCAACTGTTCTATGGCTGTTTCCATGCTATTCAGCTGATTTTCAATTTTTTTAAGTCTTGGTTCCGATAACTTGTTCTCGCTTGTCAGCTTTTGAACCAGTTTTTCATTAAACAATGAATTGAATGCGGCGTAATCTATAACGCCAAGTTGATGGCTGTAAAATACTGTCATAATTGTAAAGTTTTAAATAATTATACTTATTACTTTCTGAGAAAGTTTTTTGTTCATAATAATTGTTTTGCGCTTTTGTCTTAACACCTATTTATCTTTTTCGTCAAGTTTTTTTTCTATCTTTAAGTTGCTTTTTACTTGATTTTTTTCTCGTTTCGGCTTATTGCTTGCTTGAGTTTTAACTTGTGGAGTTTTTTCTTATGCGGCATTTTGGCTTGAAACTTTGGTCTAAAGACTTTATTAGAAATAAAAATTTCGTTATCTCGGCCGAAAAGGCTCTTAAAGACGGAATGTTTGATTATTTGGAATTGTTTGCCCTTCCCGATACTTTTGAGGAAACTTATCTTGAAGTAAAACAACGTTTTAATGGGGTTAAAACAATTATTCATGCCCCGCATGCCATTCAACTTCTGGATATTTCTAATCCAGAGGAATTCGAAAATAATCGTCGTAGACTTAAATCTTCTCAGCAATTTGCCGATTTATTAGACGCACCGTTCATTATTCTTCACCCCGGAATGCAACGCGGTGAAAAATTTTTACAAGAAAGTATACGGCAGTTTAAGGCTTTTAATGATACACGCTTGACCGTCGAAAATCTTCCAGGGTATTGTTCGCAAACCAAACGCGAACTTCATGGCATTACTCCTGATGAAATTAAGCGTTTTATCGGAGAAACAAATGCTCATTTTTGCCTCGATTTTTCACACGCTATTTGTGGCGCTAACACCTATAAACGCGATATTTATGATGTGTTACAAGATTTTACAGAACTTAATCCCGATATGTATCATTTATGCGACGGCGATGTTCTTTCCACTAATGATTCTCATCTTCATTACGGTGATGGTAATTATGACTTAAAACGTTTGGTTTTACATTATACCGCCCCTGATGCTTATATCACTATGGAAACCGGACACGGCATCCCTACGGATGTTCAACCGTGGCTTGATGATATTAGATATTTAAAAAAACTTATAAGTGATTGATTTAAACCGCGTTTCTTAAAAAATGAATCGTGAGGACACTTTTTTATTGAGTGTCCTTGTTTTTTGGTGTATAATCTTTCTATATTTGATAGTTGTATGCAAAGGACTTTTTTATAATGGGATGCTTTTTGTTAAATGAATTTGGAGAAGTTTTGCTGGAACTTAAATCCGGATTACGTTTTTCTCCAGATATGAGGCTTGAGGTTAATGAAGAAAAGCAGTCCGCTGAACTGAAAAGCGCTGACGCCTCTTTTAAAATTGATTTTGTTCATCCGGAATTGATGTTGCCGCTAAAGCAAAATCGTTACCTTTTTGTTGTCGAAAGAAATAATCAATTCTACGCCTTAAATACACAATTGGCTAAAGTCGTTTTTGTCGGATAATAGGAGTTTTTTTTATGAAAGCTGATTTTTATAGTGCTTTTTTAACTAACAAAGTTAAGGTATTTGCGACAAACAAAGATGTCAAACCTTTTGTCTTGCCCCGCAAAATCATGCGGAAAGTTTCCCCATTTTTAATCGCTTCCGCAATGACTTTTTCCGCTTGTGCTCCTAAAGGAAATCAAAATATTGATAATCAACCGAAATCCTCCGACGTGGTTAATTTTACCGAAATTTACCATGAAGTTATTAATAAATATAATTTGACGGCTCTTATGGAAAAAGAACCTTTCTCTCAAAACGAAATTAACGACATGATTATCCATAATAATCCGCCAGAGTTTGTTGATTATAATTTTAATCATTGTCCCGAAAATCTTGATAATTTCTGGGAAATTGTGAAAAACGGTATTCAGGCGACCAAAGATGTGCAAAAAAGTCTTCTACTTAATTGTAAACAGAAAAAAGAATACCAAATCGTCGCTTTTAAAATGCTTTCTCAGATGACCAGAATCAAAGGAACCAGAAGTGTTGTCGACTTGAGCGATTATAACAACTTGAAAACCTTTCTTTATTTTGAAAAATTGCTTCAATACGGTGATAATTATGAAAAAGTTTTAGAAAAAGACGACGGACTTATTAATGAACAACATGAATTGTTCGGGCGTTATTATAAAGATTATGAATCTTTGGAGCAAAAAACTCAGAAATTACCTAATGTCAGAAAATTTGCTTATCAACTGTATAATAATGATGACCGTTTTATGATTTCTTATCAAGATAGCGCTCAGGCTAATAAGCTAAGTATGGTAATGCTGCAAAAATGGATGGAAAAACAAAATATTACCGACAAGAAATTGTGGTATTTGACGACTGTTGATGAAGATTATTATGCTAATGGTGTTGCTTATTGGGGACTGCGCGGAAGTTCTTTAGAGCTTAGTTTAGGAATTGATCGACAAGGAAATGTCGGTGAAGGTGATTTTTCTCCGGTGGGCGCTATCATTATTCACGAATTGCAACATGTTATGCAGAGAAAACCTGCTTCCGATGAAACTCCTGAAGATAATCAGAAATCTGATGATGAGGTGGCTTTTATTTCTTCTCCTTATGAGGGTAGCTATATTGCAGAGTTGGGGCCGACACTCTATTCTTTGGTTGTTGAAGATCGTCTATATAAACAGCTTAAGGGTTTTGATGAAGATAAAATTCTGGATTACGGAAATTTACGTTTCGGTCGTACTAATGTGAAATTAGGGGAAATTGCCGTGTGGTTTGGTAAAATGATGGATAAATACCCTGATAACAGTATTGATAAACTTGTTGCTAAAGATGAAGTGTTACAACAGCTCAATCTTTGGGGAAGCGGGAAAAAACAAATTTTGCAACTGTCTAAAACGGTAGAAAGATAAATATATTTTCGGGGGAAAACTTCTTTATTTTCCGATTTTTGCTTGCTTTTTATTTTATTTGACTTTATATTCCCTTCTTGTTGGAGAGATGGCAGAGTGGTCGAATGCGGTTGACTCGAAATCAATTGTACTCTTCACGGGGTACCCAGGGTTCGAATCCCTGTCTCTCCGCCATTGCTTTTATTCCCTGCTCCATGCAGGGATTTTTATTTACATTTTTAGATAAAATACTATCAAAAAAGCACGGGGCGAAATCCCGTGCTTTGCTTTTGGTTGCTTAATGAGGGTTATTCAAAAGCTTTTTTTAATTTAGCTTTTAGTAATTTTTTCCTTTCTTTAATAAAGGATTTGAAATCCGTTATATCCAGATATCTTTCAGGAATTAAACGTTCTTTACAATTTATCTTATTTTTCTTAACCCATTCATTCAGACTCATATCATTTTTAGATTGATTTTTATCTCCATATAATAACTGTAAATTCAAAATACTGTTCCAGTTTTTCTTATCTAAATAAAATTCCATATCTTCTGCGGATAAATTTAACTTTTTCAAATTTGCTTTATTAAATGTTTTCTCCGGATGGAGATGATCTTTGTGCTTGGTATCCCTATAATCGCCTTCTTCATATAATAAGGCCAGAATGGGAAATGCATATCGAGAATCTTTTTGTTCTTCTAATAAACAATCCAGTGTCTCATCATCAATACTTAATGATTTTCTTGTGCCTTCTAATTTTTTATTTATCTCATCAATTGGAAATTTGTCTAATTTAGTTTTAGCTATAACGTCTCTAATATCCTTCAAAATTGAATCCGATTGACCACCAAATATCTTTTTCAGAATTACTATATTTAACCATTTTAGAATATCTTTTCTTTCTTTTTCATATTTTGATAAGATACAGAATTTGTTTGTTTTTCTTGAGCGACTCAGATAATACACTATAGGAGCTAATGCATTGTATGAAGTTATTGTATTATCCGTATGGCCATATTTCTTTAAAAGCGTAAATACCTCTCGAATAGTTGCTTTTACACCATACGCCTCGTTCCAGTCTGTTTCCATTTTTTTTAGACAATCTTTGGTTAGATTGTTTACTTTAAATCGTATATCATTACTATAAATCAACAAGGCATATCTAACTATGAATACTTTGGAAAAATTGTAAAATCCCATTCCTTTAACTTCTTTTTCCAGTTCTTGAAATTCCTTACGTGCATCGACTTTAGTCCAGTTCGAGATAATTGTTGAAATTAATAAATCAGCATAACTTAACTTTTCTCCACCGCTATTGGTTCTGATAAAAATATTTAACGCCTTCTCATAATCATCCGTTTCAACCAAATAGTAATTTATAAGTTTTTCCTGATAAACTATCTCATGCAACTTAGATATGCTTTCTATTGCAAATGAATTGTCTTCGTATTTTTGCATGAGCATTTTTGTTAAATTTGCAAAGCCTGAATACTGAGGCGTTAAGATATCTCCTACTCTATAAAAGCGCGTTTCTCCACCTAAGTCGTTATATTCTTCTTCTGTTAAAAAGTAAAACCCATATTCTCTTTCGTCTTCTTCTTCTTTATATCGACCTAGTTGTTCTATATCTTGTTTTTTATATTCGGTACATTTTTTGCAAATATCCAGATATAAATACTTCTTAGGGAAATTATCTAGACAATTATCATAGCGCGCATAGCGTCTTTTTTCTGCATATGTTCCTTTCAATGCTATATATAATGCCGTTAATCGTTGTTGTCCATCCAGAACTGCTGTGAAATTTCCTTTTCCGTTTGTATTAAACTCAGATGCTGTTTCTTGGTGATATTCAATATATTCCTTTAGAAATTCATAATATTTTTGTTTGACCTTATTGGATTTATTATTTACATTCCAAAATAAAAATGAACTTATAGGAAATCCTCTCATAAGCGAATCAAATAATAATTCAATTTGATGTGAGCTCCAAACGAATTCACGCTGAATCGCTGGTAGTAGATAATCTCGGCTATCTATCTTATCTATAGCCTGTTTGATTGTTAACGGGGTTTGAAAACTCATAGCGTCCTCCTTATATGTTATTCCGACATAATGTTTATATATTATTGCCAGATTGTCAATTCTCATTTCTTTTTTTGTTACACATATCAACAAAAAGCACGGGGCGAAATCCCGTGCTTTGCTTTTGGTTGCTTACCTTTATCAGAATTTTGTGCATCTCCTTCCTTAATCAGAATTTTTTGATGCTTTCAAATTCCGCATAAGTCGTTGTCTTGTTCATCTCCTTTGTATTCATAAGTTTCTTCTGCATTATCCGCCATTTTGAGGCGTTGAGCTTCTTCACCTCTTCGCCGCTCTCATCGTAGAGAATACAAACCGGGGTGCCCTTGGCTTTTGTTATGGCAAAATAGTATGTTTCTGTCGGAGCTTTGGTGTCTTTTATTAACCAATATTTTTCTCCTTCCGATAATCTTGGTGCTCTCCATACCAGACTGCCGTTGTAATCCCTTATTTCCCATTCCCCACTCTTTCTCTGTAGGAAAATATGGTGGATTGCCATAATCGTACTTTGCGTTGTTATCGTTTCTTGATAAAGCGGAAAATAATAGGTGGTTGTTTTGTATTTGGTACCTATGTACATATTTCCTTGCGGAAGTTTGGTAAATGTATCAAATACTCCATCACCTATCGGTTCTCCTTCGTAATCGTAAACCTCCAGCTTTGTTTCGCTTACTCGACAGATAACTATTTTTTCATCTGCCGACACTTCTTTGTAGCGCGCCGGTGTTACGACTACTTTGCCGGTATAGGTGTCTTTTACACCAATCAGTACGTCTTCCTTGTTCTCTCCAGGAGCCGTGAAACTTACTAATCCATTGCACAGATTCTTTTCTTCTGATCTGAAACCGCAACTTGTGGCGATGATTGCCACTATGCTAACCATCAGCCCTAATAATAAATTTTTCATAATTCTATAAATTTTATGATTCATAAAAATTGTTTATCGGTTGTTATTATAGACCGTATTTTCTTTTTTTCAATAAAAAATATACAAAATGTACAAAATTTTGTTGACTTTTTTCTTTTGTCATGTATTATTACTTTAATTTCGCTATTATTGGGTTTATTATGAACACTTGTTTCTCATATCCGGTAATAGTTTTGTTTAACTTTAAAATAAAATTGCCTTATGAAAAAAAATGAAATTCTCGTGGCTTCAATCTTGGGCGTTATCACCCTCTCTGCCGCTGTACTGGGATTTGTAAAACGCGAATTCTTTAGAACAAAAATTCGTCATGCCAGAAATCGCTTGTGCAAACGTCATTCTGTTCCAGATCCTGATGCGCTCATTGCCGATCCTGCTCCGACACATTCCGATGCAACTGCTACGTCCGCCGGTCCTGCTCCAGATCCTGACGACGTTATCCCTGCCGATACGACTCAGACTGAAGAAGATACCATAGCTACGTCCGCCGATCCAGCTCCGGATCCTGATCCTGATGATGTTATCCATAGTGATACGACTCAGACTGAAGAAGACACTGCTACGTCTGTCGGTTCCGTTTCCGATGATGCTCCGAAACCATCTGATGATCCTGCGCCGACACATTCCGATGCTCCTGCGTCGGCAAATCCTCCGGTCGCTGAGGCGCCTGCCGCTGCTCCTACCGATGCACCGGCCCCGAAAAAAAAGTCGACTTCGAAGAAAAAGTTTGGTAAAGAAGATATGACGGTTCTTACTAAACCTTCAAAAAAGAATGATGATGACGGGCCTTCTTCTTTTCCGCATTCTGTCTGTGGCTAACCGGTATTGAGATTAAAAAAAATTAACCCTCTAAGCTCTTGCTTAGAGGGTTTTTCTTTAGCAATACATTGGCTATTTACTTAACTCCAGATCATCAATTATGCCTGTTTGCAATTTACCAATTGTTCCGGTCTTCTCAATCCTTTTCTTGAGCTTACGCCATTCCTTCCAACT
>CASFTO010000095.1 GCA_949297665.1 uncultured Alphaproteobacteria bacterium
ATCCGCGTCTTCTTTAGCTTTTTGGGCTTTTGCTTCTAAAACTTTCTCTTTGCTTGTGCCGTCTAAGGGGAGTTTGTATTCATCCATATTGGTAATAATATCGTTGATATTTACGGTCCTACCTTGATTTTGTTTGACGGTTTCCATTAAATTTTTTATATCTTCTTCTGTTTGAATTTTGGTGTAATGATGTAAATCATCTTTGATGCTATTAAACCATTCTTCCGTATCTAATGTTATGGTTTGCGCTTGTTGCATCAAGCGGTTAAACTTTTCTTCGTCGCCAGTGGGGCTTAAGGTACCGTTCTTTTTCCAGATGTCTGATTTCATATCCAAATATACGGCGGTTTTTTCTTTTAAATTATCAGATATATAATCAAAAGAATATGAACTTTCTCGACCAAAGCAGATGTCTTCGGTGATGTTTTCTTGTAAATCCTGCGTGACTATTGCCGTTTGTATGACTTTTTCGGCTTGCTCCTTTGATAATCCGCTCACATCTAAACTTTCCGCTAACTTAAACGGACCGTCGCCTTCGTTTATGAATGTTATTATCTTTTGAGCTTCCGCCCCTTGTTGTAAAAAATTATCCGCAGCTTTTATGCTTTGATTTTCCAAAATTATATCTTTATGGTTACCATATTTTGTAAAATCAATTCCGCCGATTTGGTAAATGTCATGTATCTCTTTTTTTAGTGCTTCCGGATTTGACTGCGCATTTGTTCCTACGCGGTTTAAATATGCCATGCTTAATTGCGTCCATTGCTTTTTATATCCTTCATCATGCGCATCGGCGCGGTATTCCGTGGCATCGTTCTTGATAAAGCTCATTTCTTTATCAAAATCAGCACTCTTATTGCTGTCCGGTTTTATCTTTCCTTCTTTGATGGCTGTCATATATTTGCGGTGTGCATCGTTTTTTATATGTTTTGCAATAATGGCGTCTTTTTCCGCTTGGTCTTTTGCGGCACGATATTGACGGTGTATTTCCAATTTTTCTGCGATTAAAGCCGTAATTTCATTGTGTACATCGCGTTGATAATTTTCGTTTAAACTTACATTGGCGGTACCTAAATGTTTTTTCTGGATATTGATTTGGTGTTGGGCTTCATGAATAAGTTGCAGTGATTCATCTGCTTGTTGCGGGGTGTGCTTGAAACCGAAATCACTCCATTGTATATCACCTTTTTTTATGTAGATTTGATTATCTTGCGCGTTATAGTATGCGGAAGCGCTACCGACCATTCGGACGGAATCGTTGCGTATGGTGATGGTTTTGGTGTATTGGTCAGGATTGTTTTCTGACTGTGGTGCGTTTTGTGCCGACATTGGAGCCATGCTCGCAGCTCCGATGACAGCGCCCATTGCGGTTTGTTTGATTTTATCTTTTAGGGACATTTTGACCTCCCGATAATAATATCCTTAATTACTTTTGTCAGAATAACATATTTTTCGTGGTTGGTCAATGTTTTTGGGGGAAGGGAATTGGGGCTATAAGCCATAGTTGCGGCGTAGGCTTTGCGCTCCGTCTTCGGTCAATAAAAGCATTATCCAATGTTGATGTGAAATGACGGGGGGGATTGTTTGCGGGGTTTTTTCCAACAGATATTGCTGCCATGGTAAAATTGATATGGCAGTGCTGTTTTTATGGGGCCAATTTTGGGCTTTTCTTATTTGTTCAATCGTGGCGCTATCAGGAAGCAAGGTATACGCGTATGATATTGTTTCCGCAAAATCTTTGGGGGCGTAATAATTCCACATGACACCGGAATTTTGGGTCGGAACATACGATATATCAAGTAAATCGGCACTCGAAATTTCGTAATTTTCATGATAATAGCGGGGACGATATGACGGAATTCCCCCTTGTATCATGATGTATTTTTGATTTAACGAAAATATAGGCGAGCTCATTATTTTTGCGGCGCTGCGACGATATAACTTCATCTCCGCATCAAATCCCAGTTTCCATACTTTTTCGGCTTCAAACAGATTGTGCATTGAGGTTATGATAATCATTATGCCGAGCAAATTGCCGATGTTCTTGAAGAATTGTGGGGTATGCGGCGTATTTTGCAGTATTGCGAAAAAGCCCGCGTATAAATACATTAAGCCGAAAAAGTCAATGCGGGGGGAAAATTCTGTTTCAGCCAGCGAGGTGGAAATAAACAAGGTAACCAACGGCGCATAAAGGCAGATAATGGTTAAGGCGGAAATGAAGAATTTTTGAGATGTTGATGTCGTTTTATCGGTTAACTTCTTGATTATCAGACATAATCCTAAAATTACTAAAAGAGCGGTGAGCGTTTTGTAGCCGGTGGTGATGAACGGCAGAGTTACAATAAACTGGCGCAAAACATCTTGGCTGACTAATATAAACTTATTGCCCCACTCGGCAATCGGGGTGGTTTGTAAGTTATAATAAGACGTGTTGACGGCTCCGGTTTGTTCTAATCCGAAAAGACACAGTTTGTAGCCGATTATGCCCAAGATGATATTGAGCAATGTCCATTTATAGAGCTTAAATTGTTCGATTACAAAATCTTTTAATCCTGTTTTTGGGGAGAGGTGCAGAGCATTGCTTAGCAATTTGATGCTTATAACCACAGCGATTAAGTTAATAACCGGAGGATAACCGCCTAACGCCATAATAATTAAAACGATGGCGGAAAATGTGCGGGAAAAAGAGAATTTCTCTTCTTTTTCACTTATGACCAATGAACCGATTATAAAAGCGTTCCACCCTAAAACCGGTACTATTAAAAAGGCAAAATACATAAACGACAAAATGTATGGAGTTATGGCGCAAAACAGTGCGAACAGCGCATATTGTTTTTTATGATGCGGTAAATTCCAATAGCGGGCGAGTAGGGCTGTTCCTAACGAAAAGCCGGCAAAGCCCAGTAGATTGTTAATTATCGGATATATCTCGCCACGACTTAAGATATTTATTGGGATAAATTGAGTAAATCTTGCTTCAAACAAGCCGGCGCCGAGTGTGATGCCTTCTTTCAGATAGCGCCAATCATGGTCGCCGAATAGAAATTGTGCGCCATGATATAAAAAGATTAGGTTTAAAACTATAAAAGCGGTAAAAAAAGCGGTCCAGAACGGCTTGTCGGCTTTTTGACACCATTGTTGCAAAGCGTTTACAAGGTCAAAATTCAGAACTCTTTCTTGCAATGAAGTTTGATTTAGCGTTGCGATTTCAGCGGTTTGCTGTGCTTGTTCTTTGCTTTTTTTGACCGATTTGGGGCTAGTAACAGCCTTTTTTGCGGTCTTTTGTGGTTTAGTTGTATCTTTTATATCGGATTTGCGCATCTTTTTCTCTTCTTTCCCTTATTTTATACCCTAATTTGTGGGCGGTTTTTAGTCAATTAAACAAAAATTATATGCACAATTTGTTTAACTTACTGTTTTTGCTTTATTTATTTTTTTATTATTTTGAATCTGAAACTATTGACATCTCTGTCGGGGGGTGTTATAAGTTTGGGTATCGTGGAAGAGTGTATATCAAAACAGTTGAATCTTGATATAAATTATTTTTAAAGTTTAAATTTTCATTGAATGTCATTAAAGAGCGCTGTCGGTTTTTATCGGCGGCGTTTTTTAGTGCGGAAATCAAAAATGCTCGTTTTGAGCGTGAAAAGCTTTCAGGTTTTTATCTGAGGCTTTTTTTAGTGCTAGAAAATGACGGCTTTTTATGTCTCTTCGGTTGCTCTGTTTTTTTGAGACGGAGAGGATGAAGATTTTATTCAATTAAAAATAAACTTTGATTTGGTTTATGTCAGGAATTTATTACCTTATCTACTTCTATAAGAAAATGGCAATTCTCCTATAACAGGATATGCACTCTTTCTCTATAGTCAATTATGGGATTTTTGCTGTGGCAAAAATGTATTGGGTGGGGCGGTTATGATACGGACATAAGCGCAATGTGCGACGGTTAAGCACATTTGGGTTTCCGTGTATAGGTTGAGTTATTATGGTTGCTAGGAAAAAGGTTGTAAAAAATGATGAGGAGGTTTTAACGGCGGTATTTGATGCGCTGCGTAAAGGGGCTTCTCTTTTTGCCGCTTGTCAAAAAAACGGTATTGGGACGAAGCGATTTTATGAGTTGACGGCGGTAAATCCCGCGTTTTCGCAAGGGTATAAGTTGGCGCTTGCCGATTATGCCGACAGTTGTACGGATAATATTCGGAAAATTGTGGCTGAACTTAAAGTTGGCGAAATTGATAATTCTACGGCGAAACTTTTGATTGAAACCGAAAAATGGTTGGCGCAAAAGGCTTGTCCGGAACCGATTTGGACAACGTTGCAAAATGCAGATGATGAAAATGATGACGGGCGAAACTTGAAGGAAATTGTGGTGAAATTTGTATAACGGATTGAATGAGCGTGTTAAAATGGTAAAGGTGATACAAAAAGAAATGAAAGTGCAACTGCCGAGGGTGTTTCGGGAGCTATTGACGGCAAAAGCACGCTATAAGATGTTTTACGGCGGAAGAGCTGGCGGTAAGTCTTATGCGTTTGCCGATGCGCTCCTGACGCTTGCCACCAGTCGCAAGCTCTTAATTGCCTGTGTGCGTGAGGTCCAAAACTCTATCAAAGATTCCGTTTATAAGCTGATTGCCGACAGAATTGCTTTTTATCAACTCGACGAATATCGCCTCTATGAAGATAAAATCGTCAACCTCAAAAATAAATCCAAATTTATCTTTAAGGGAATTTTGGAACACAATGCGCAAAATATTAAATCGCTTGAAGGGGTGGATATTTGTTGGTGTGAAGAAGCGCAGAAAATATCAGAACGCGCATGGCAAATCTTGGATCCGACCATTCGTAAGCCCAATGCGGAAATTTGGCTTTCTCTCAACCGTGAAGAGGAAAACGATCCCGTTTGGAAAGCTCTTGCTCTTCATCCTGACAATGATACGATTGTTCGCAAGGTCAACTATTATGACAATCCGTATTGTCCCGATAACATGAAGCGATTGGCGCTTAAAATGAAAAACGAAAATTATGGCGAATATCTGCATGTTTGGGAAGGCGAACCACGCCTATCAGCGGACAATCATTTAATCGGGCGAGAAGAAGTGTATCGGGCGCTTGAAAACGATATTAAAGTCAATAACGATACCGCTCCGCTGATTATCGGGGTTGATGTGGCGCGTTTCGGAGATGATAAAACCGCTATTTGCTATCGGCGAGGGAGACAAGTCTTAAAATTCAAAACGTTTCAAAAACTTGATGTGGTGCAGGTGGCGCATCTTATCGGCGCTATTATTGCCGAAGATAAGCCGGCAAGAGTTTGTATTGATGTCGGCGGTCTGGGGGCCGGTGTGTATGACGTGTTGGTGGCAAATGGCTTGGCTGAATATATTGTTGCGGTTAATTTTGGCGAGAGGGCTGACAACGCCGAGCGCTATGTCAACCGACGGGCTGAAATGTGGGCGAGGGTGGCGCAATGGCTGACCTCGCCTTTGCCGGTTTCTTTGCCCGAATTTTCTGGCTTGGTGGAAGATTTGACGGCGCCGCTTAAGATGTTTGATGCACTCGGACGGTTGCAGTTGGAACCAAAAGCCGAGATTAAAAAGAGATTGGGGCGTTCGACCGATGTTGCTGATGCGTTGGCGCTCACGTTTGCTATTCAAAATGCGGAATACCTTTTGAAAATTCCTCATCCCTCAGGAGGGGATTTTGTGGATGATTCCGTTTATCTTTAACTTAATTTTATAAAGGAGTACAGAGATGAGTTCTGTTTTTTCTAAACCGAAAGTTGTTCAGGTGCAACCGCAAGAGGTAGAACTTGAAGTTGTTGATAATTCTGAGGAAGTGCGTGAGTTGGAAAATAAACGCAAAAAGAAAATGGGCGCGGTATCCCAACTTTTATCTCACGATAATTCTTATGGTTCCGGCGGCGGCAAAACGACGCTCGGTGCGTAAATAAGGGCGATAAAAAAAAGTTGCTTTTATGAGTGGGGTATGATATAAAATTTGTGTTTTATGGTTTGTTTTATGTGGAGAAATCTATGAACGCAAATTTGAATAATTCCTCTAAAGCCAAAAGGATGACGGCGGTTGACTATGTGGCTTCAATTGTGCCGGCACTGTTGTTTGGGCTGTTTATTGATGACGGTGCGGATTTTTGGATGATTGGCGCTGTCGGGGTTTATGTGCTGTTTATTGCGATTGGCGGATGCGGTTTTTCGTTGACGACCGTTTATGCCAAATTAACCCAAAGTATGAAACTGCAAAAGCCTATGACGGAATATGCTCGTTTTGTCGGCGTGGGAGTGCTTTATTATCTCTTGTGGTGCGGGTTTATGGTTATGTTTAGTTTGTTGGTGTAATGAGGCGAAAGATGATGAAGTTCAAAATGTATTGGAAAGCAATCTTATGTTTTATCATAGGGGTGGCGGTGTTGCCGATGTGGACGGTTTGGGCGCTCGCTTCAAATCTCGGTCTTAACATATCCTCGCAAAAAACGTTGTTGATTGGGTTGTTCACTATCGCTTTTATTGCGGCGTTTTCTTTGCATAAACCGCTCTATGTGCGTTTGGTTAATGAGGATAAACGACATTTTATTAAATCTGCGCTGATGTTTGTTTGGCTCTATCTGGCCTGGTGCGGCGTGATGCTTATCGGTAAAGTGTTGGTGGGCTAGGTTTTAATTCTTTCTTTTTAATGAGCCGGTTTGCTTCTCAAGCCGGTTTTTTTGTGGCTGAAACGTGGAACTTCTTTTTCCGCGTTTCTTTAATTTTGGGAGGTTCGTATGGAACATTTGGGTAATCGTTCTTCGGAATTTCAGCCGGAGAATATTTTTGCGGATGATTTTCAATTCGCAGCACCGCGATTGGTGCGCAAAAAACCGGCGTTTAACGCGGAAAATATTTTGAAACGTTTGGATGCGATGAAAGCCGAAAGAGCTAAGTGGGAGCCGATGTGGGATAAGGCGGCGGAAATGTGTTCGGTTGAATCGGAACTCTTTACGACCGATAACCGCGGGAGAGTGCGCCAAAATGTGTTTGACACCACGGGGCGGAACGCTTTGGCTTGTTTTTGCTCCAGCATGAAATCGGTGATTGTGCCGACGACATCACAATGGCACAGACTTAAACCGGTTGATCCGAATTTAGATGACAATGCCAAAGTTAAAAAGTTTTTGGATAAAGCAACTGACTTACTCTTTCGGGTGCGCTATTCGGCTTATTCCAATTTCGCTTCCGAAAGTGATTTGTTGTTTAATCAACTCGGTATTTACGGACACGCGCTGTGGATGGTCGAGGATAATGTCGGGCAGGGCATTATTTATCGCACCATTCCGGTTAAAGAAGCCTATATCAAACGTGATGATAGCGGGAAAATCGCCGCCGTTTTTCGTGAATATGAATTAACTGCCGGTGAAGCGGTTAAAAAATTCGGCGAAAGTCTGCGGGGGGATATTTTACAAGCGGCGGAAAATACGCCCGAACGGATGTTTAAATTTCTGCACGCCGTGTTTGAACGTGATGACTATGCGCTTGAGGCTGCTGATTTTAACGGCATGAAATATGCCAGTGTGCATATAGACATGGCGGCTAAACGTATTATTCATGTCGGCGGGTATCGCACTTGTCCGTATATGGCGCCGAGATTTTTGGGGATTGCCGGAAGTTCTTACGGTGATAGTCCGGCACTGCAGGCGTTTTATGACTTATTAACCGCCAATGAAATGGGCAAAACTATCCTGCGTACCGGTCAGCTGCAAGCTAATCCGCCCATTCTTACCAACATGGGGCTTATTGATACCAATAAACTCGGTTCGGCAGGTGCGGTTATTCGCGGCGGTTTGGATAATCAGGGCAAGCCGGCGGCGGTTTCTATGCAATATGGTAATAATCTCTCGATTACGGTTGAAATGCAAC
>CASFTO010000096.1 GCA_949297665.1 uncultured Alphaproteobacteria bacterium
CTGCTATGCCGCATTTATGATTTTCAGTGGGATTTTTACCATTGTTTCTTATGCGAAAGCTAAGGTGCAGAACAACCTGATGAAAGTTGATTTGGTCATAAATAGCCTTTATGCCGTATTCGGCGTAATTGTCTTTATCTTGATGGCTGTTACGAAGTTTTCTTAATGGGAGGGCTTTCAAATGAAAAAGGTAAAATCTCTTGTCGCTTTATCTTTGGCACTTTGTATGGTGCTTTGTTTTGCAGGTTGTAGCTCTAATAATGATGAAGGAAGTTTGAAAGACAATCTGGTGAACGGATTTAATAATTGGTTGGAGTCTTTCAGTAAACACGCCGTTACAAAAGATAAAAACCTTCAAGGTGAAAGGGAAAATGACATCGATGAATATACAGGCAGTTACACCGCTTCATACGATGGTTTTAACGGTGAGGAGTTTATTTTTGGCGGTACAGCTTTAGAAAGAGATAATGGAAGCAATCTGGAAGCAACTTATTCGCTGACAATTACATCTGGAAAAGCCACCCTCTATTGGCTGAGTTCAGGAGAAGAACATATCATAAGCGAAGAAAGCGCAGACGATACTTATAAATTTACACTCAGCTCAGGCGATAACTACATTGTGCTGAGAGGCGATGATTTTAGCGGAAATCTCGAATTAACGGTTAAAGATGTGCAGGAATAAAAAATTCAAAACCGTTTTTCGGTATGCTGTGTTGGGTATCAGCTTGGCTTTTATATGTTTGCTGCTGATACCCATCGGCATACTTGTGGTAATAATCCATTTTATTTGGACTTTTGCTGACCGCATTATTTGCTGGTGTGAAAAAGGAGAAAAAGATGATTTATAGTGAATGGGCTTTTCACGATATAGAGCCTATCTATTTACAGCTTATAAAGAAAATAGAGTGTGCAATTTTAAGTACGCAGCTTTCTGCGGGAGAGGAACTGCCCTCTATTCGTGTAATGGCAAAAATGTTAAAAATCAGTCCCAATACTGTAATGAGGGCATATATGCGCCTTTGTCAAAGCGGTTTGATTGTTTCTTCCAGAAACGGACATTATTCTGTAATTGATAACGAACAGTATGTCTTTCAAGCGAGAGATGAAAAGGTGCGGGAGCTTTGTATTTCCTATTTGAGCAATATGATGAGTCTTGGGTTTTCCAAAGAGGAAGCAACTAACTTTTTAACGGAATATTCAAGCAAATTGAAAGAGCCGAATAAATGCAATCATTGAATGTAATGCGAAAGGAGCTGTCAAATGAAAAGGAAACCAAAAAGTCTTATAAAGAAATTTGTGCTTCGTTTGTTTGCAGCCCTGTTTTGCATTATCGCTGTTGTATTTCTTGTATTTGGCATCAAAGGGTACTCAATGTATCGAGATGCCGTAACAGCGTGTCCCATTCCCCAAATGGTGTCCTCTATTCAAAGCAGAGAAAATTTTGTCGAATATGAAGAATTGCCGACAATTTATATAGATGCTGTAATTTCGGTTGAAGATAAAAGATTTGAAAGCCATTGCGGAGTAGATTTTATCGCCATTGGCCGTGCAGTTTGGAATGATATTAAAGCTATGTCTTTTGTAGAAGGAGGAAGCACAATTACACAGCAAATAGCTAAAAATCAATACTATACGCAGGAAAAGAAGCTCGAAAGAAAATTTGCGGAGATATTCACAGCTATAGAGTTGGAAAAGTATTGCTCTAAACAAGAAATATTCGAGTTGTATGTAAACACAATCTATTTTGGCGACGGATATTACGGAATTTATGACGCCGCAAAAGGATATTTCGGAAAACAGCCATCTGAATTAAGTGATTACGAAGCCATAATGTTAGCAGGTTTGCCTAATGCGCCTTCGGCCTATTCTCCAAGCACCAATCCCGAATTGGCATATAGCCGTATGAAAATTGTTCTATCAAAAATGGTTGAATGTAATGCAATCACCCAAGAAGAAGCAGAGGTCATCTTAACGGACGGTAAGTAATCATATTTTACAAGCTAATTGTGGCAAGCCCACCAAATAAAAAAAACGGTGCTTTGGTGGGCTGCTCTGTCACGCCTGAACAAAATATCACAGCCCTCTAAACCCGTTTTGAGTTTGGAGGGATTTTTTATGCGCTGGTCTGCCCTGAGCGCCTTGCTGCTTATCAGAAGCAGCAGTTACTTACATAGCATCACGAATAAGTGAGGATAACCTGTTAAAAAAATCCTAAGTTATTCGTGGTACTATTACGCCCCTAAAGTAGAAGCTATATATCTACATAATAGAGCTTATATTGCTTATAACCGCAAAGGTATGACAGCCTTTGCGGTTTTTCTTTTGTCGTTATTTGTCGGAATAAAGGACAAGCCTATATCTGGTGTTGGTTGCCGTTCGCCGCCCTTCAATCTGGATTTTTCAAAAATTCAGATTGGAGGTAAAACGGTATGGCTTACAATAAAGCCAAAGAAGAAAAGAAATGGCGGCTCTGGAAAGAAGCCGAAG
>CASFTO010000097.1 GCA_949297665.1 uncultured Alphaproteobacteria bacterium
AAAGGTTTTCCACATAAAAAATAACCAGCAGTTTGGACTTCCGGCTACTTTAGTGTAATTTACTTTAAGCGTTGAGGTTAGGAGAGGCAAGCCAAAAGGTTTTTCATATAAAAAAATAACCCGAAGTTTGGATTTCCGGCTACTTTAGTGTGATTTACTTTAAGCGTTGAGGTTAGAGAGAGGCATGCCAAAAAGTTTTTCATATAAAAAAAATAACCCGAAGTTTGGATTTCCGGCTACTTTAGTGTGATTTACTTTAAGCGTTGAGGTTAGGAGAGGCAAGCCAAAAGGTTTTCCACATAAAAAATAACCAGCAGTTTGGACTTCCGGCTACTTTAGTGTAATTTACTTTAAGCGTTGAGGTTGTCTTCCCAATGTCTTGGAGGAAGAGGAGCATAGAAAATCTTGAGTAATGACACAATCGTCCATGGTCCCATAAACACAGCCACGCACAGCATCGCTTCTTCAAAAGGGGCGAGGTTGCCAATGAATATCATGCTTAGGATGCTTGCCATTTGAAAATATAACATGGTTATGGGCAATACGTCCGGACGCTTTCGGTAGGTTGTTTTGTAAATCAAAATTTGAATTGCGGCAAGTCCCAGACTTCCATAAACTAAAGGTTGCCAAGTTATGGGGCGGAATTGCGCCAATATTGCATAACAACCGATGAACATGAGCATGGGGCTCCAAATTTGCCAAAGTAATTTAATTTTTTGTTGCATAATTGTATAAATTTAAAAAAACATAATTATTTTATTGCGTGGACGGATTTAGCATGGCTTTGTCTTAATTGCAAGGAGTTTTTTGCGTCGGAGAGGGAACTTATTCGCAGCGTTGTGTTTGAGGTATTTTTTTGTTTGACTTTGAGGATTTTTTTTAATACTCTTTTCTTGTACCGGTTGATTGCCGGTATGAGGTTTAGAACCCTCTTTATGGTTGTCTGTTTGAGCAGATGTAAAAAACTACCTTTTTGCCGATGGCAGGAAGGTAGTAGAATAGGTTTATATAACTAATATACTACACTATTTCCATAAATAGGTTCTAACTTCCTGCTACCTCTCATCAAGGTGGCTTCTTTTTTATTTAGAACTAATTTATGGAGTATTTTAAGATGAAAAAAATGATTTTGTTGGCGGGTATTGCCATGATTGGATTATCAGGTTGTTCTTCCGTTCATCAGGGGGTGCCTAATGCCGCGCTTCAACCCACAATTCAGTCAAATCATGTTGCTAATATCAGAGTGGGCGAAAAAATATCTGGAGAATCTTCCGCAAAGATTTTGTTCGGTTTTAAAATCGGCGGAGATAATGAATTTGTTGATGGTATGAGTTATGCCGGCGAAGCTAATGGTTTGTCTGGAGCTATTCCTTTGCCGGTACCTTCAGTTTCCGGAGGTATGGATGACGTTAAATCCGCCGCAGCTTATAAGGCTTTGAAAAATTCAGGGGCAGATGTGATTATTGCTCCGACTTATAAAACAACGGTGAAAAATGATTACTTTGTTTATAAGGAATTAGAAGCCAAAGTTGAGGGATATAAAGGTACGATTACCGGATTTACTCAGAAAAATTAATTCTGTTATGATAAACTCTTTTATGAGCAGTGGTGTTTTGCCACTGCTTTTTTGTTTGAGATTTTTTAGCTTGGTGCAAAAAATCAGCCGCTTTTTTAGAGCGGCTTTTTTAACATATCTAAGGTAAAGCGTGGTTTGTAATTCAACTCTTGCAATAAGGCTTCTGCCTTGTCAAAATGCTGGCCGAGTTGAGTTGGGTCATGTGCATCGTCGCTCAATAATACAGGTACATCTCCGCTTTTGGCTAATTCTTTTATAATCCATGGCGCAGGATGTGGGCGATTGATACGATTGTAGCCGCTGGTATTGATTTCAAACGGCAATTTGGTTTCTCTTAATGCTTCAATGATTTTATATTTATCTTCGTCATACTCTTCGCTTTCGCCAAGACCGAAAATGGTGCAATAGTCAATGTGTGCCATAAAGCTGTAATAGCCACTTCTTATTGCGGCGGCAATGTTCGCAAAGTGATTTTTTACATATTCACGTTGTTGTTCCGGTGCCAGTGGTTCTTGTAAGTGTTTTAGGTGATAGATGTTGCATAGAAAACGGAGATCAGAGCTCATTAAAAAGTGGCAGGTGCCAACGAGATAATCAAGCGGTAGACGTTTTAACATTTGCTCAAAATTTTTACGCCAGGTCTTATCCGGAAAAAAGTCTGCCTCAAAGCCGATTTTTATATCTATGTTGTATTTGCCTTTTAAATTTTCCAAAATTTCAATATGGCGCATATAGATTTTTTCGGCTTCATTGAAATCTGACATAAACATTACTTCCGGCTTAGGCGGTTGGAACAAACCTTCGTGGCAGATTAGATGATTGCTGACGCCAATCGTTTTAAATCCTTTTTCTGCGGCGGTAGATACCATTTCTTCCGCAGTGGCGCGACCATCAAAGTGGCACTCGTTGTTATGGGTGTGTAACGTAAATTCTTGGCTCATCTTTTTCTCCTTTGTTCTTTTATGTGCTATATCTAAAAGAGTTAAGGAAAATTAAAAATTCTTCGGCTTGCGGAATTTTTTTGTATCTAAAGTCTGTAATGGTCGCAGAGCTTTTTAGCTGTCAAAAACTATCTGTCAAAACCGGAGGCTTTGCCCAATATGCCGAACTTGAATTGACCATGAGTGTTGCTTTGTATCGGTTGGGACGAAACAAGCTTATGAATGCGTTGTATCGCTGTTTTGGCCATTTCTAATTCGTTTGCATACGGTGCATATACTTGATTCTCATGACGATAAGCAATGCTCTCGCGGATTTGTGTCAGTTGCTTGTTGATGTTGATGATTTCCTTATCGTTCAACGGGCGACTTTCTTCTTCGGCGATTACCTCCTTGACATTTAAGGTGTGGGGTTTGCGCGAATCGTACAAGACTTCATTACTACGGTTTAAAACCATCAAATCCACATTTTCGCTGTTTTCTTGTTGGAAGGTGTCTATCCGCTCTATCATGCTCGGTAACATATCTACCACACGGCTGAAATATTCGTTTGATACTAATCTCGGATACAACTCTTTGTTTTGGAAAATAATTTGGTCATATAATGACGCACTACGATATACGCTGCTTAAATATGCGATATCCGGATTAACCGCCATATATACCGCGCATGGTTTGTAACCGTAGCTGATGGCTTTGGCTGCGTTATCTTTGAACTCACTGCCTGCGCCCATGGAGCCGATGGATAAAATAGAACGTTCGCCGCTTTGTAAAGATAAATCCAAAATTTGGCGGACGTAATCAATGGTAACACCTGCGAATTTTTCACATTCATCCAAGTGTCCGTTTTTTAGGTGATTAAATAAATTAGGGAACAAATCTCTGTGTTGGTCTTTATCTATGATGTTAAACGGCAGGCAGTCTTCTTCTTGACCAAAGCGCTCAATCAGCTTTTTAGACATATAAGATTTGCCTGCTCCGGGATAGCCCCAATATACTACGAAACGCTTAATTTGCGGAGAGGTTAGGCAGTGAGTGGTTTCTTGAAATTTGGCAATCGCACGTTCATAAT
>CASFTO010000098.1 GCA_949297665.1 uncultured Alphaproteobacteria bacterium
CAACTCAATTCCCAAATATTGCAATCTTTGACAGAGCTATTCTCTGATTAATGAAGCATTTTCGCCAATTCCGGCTGTAAAAATTAATGCGTCAATCCCCCCTAATACTGCCACATACTCCCCGATTTTTTTCAGCAAACCGTATACAAACGAATCTATGGCAAGTTGACATTGTTCATCACCCTTCTCGGCTTTTTCGATGATATCTCGCATATCCGAATGACCGCCCGATAATCCATACAAGCCGCTTTGTTTATTCAACATCAAGTTTACTTCATCTGCGGTCTTTCCTTGCGTTTTCATGATGTGTAATGGAATATACGGATCCATATCTCCGGAGCGTGTCGCCATCATTACTCCCGCAAACGGCGTATAACCCATCGTCGTATCCACACTCTTGCCGTCTTTTATCGCTGTCACCGAAGCTCCTCCGCCTAAATGGCAACAAATAAATTTTCCCTTTTTACCTATCAACTCCGCTGCTTTTTGCGCCGCGTAATTATGTGATGTGCCATGAAAACCATATCGACGAATACGGTCTTTTTCATAATATTCTTTAGGTATGGCATAGGTAAACGCCGATTTATCCATACTTTGATGATACGCACTGTCAAACGTGGCTACTTGAATAACCCCCGGGAGCAATTCCGTCATTGCTTCTACCCCATGTACAAAGGCCGGACCGTGTAACGGCAACAGCGGTAATGTGTCATAAATCTTTGCCATCACATCTTCATCTATTATAACCGAACGATCGAAATATTCTCCGCCATGCCCCATCCGGTGTCCCACCGCTGATAATTCCGACGTATTCTTCAGATATTTATGAGATAAATAATCCAATATCGTTTTTATCGCCTCTTTATGATCGGATACGGGACATTCACAAGCTATCTCATGCATATTGTCCGGCTTTACCACCAACTTTGAACCTTGTAATCCGATACGGTCAACCATGCCTTTCGTCAATACTTCATGCTCGCCCTTATCCATCTTAAACAGTTGAAACTTTACGGTTGTCGAACCGGAATTCAATACCAATATTTTTTCCATGTGTTTCTCTTTCGGCTGTTCACAATGTTGCTTAATTAGCACAAAAAAACTTTTTTGGCAATAAAAAATCTCTTCACTTGGGGGAAACTTCGGTTTTTATCATTGAATTTATGCTTTTTTTCGTTATAATCCTCTTGTTTTCGATAAATCCCCTTCTTCTTTTCATTGTTTTTTTAGGATTGAAAATGAAAGACGCCAGTAGAATTCAAGCCATTATTGAAACGTTGGATCTTATTTTGGACGATAAATTTCCTGCCGATAATATTCTGGATAAATATTTTAAAGAACGTCGTTATATCGGTTCGAAAGACAGACGCTTTATCGCTGATAACGTATGGAAAATTATTCGGCACAGATTGCATCTCTCCGAGGCACTCGGCGGAATTGTTTCCGCTCGCCTCTTTACGGCTCTTAATTTTATTGATGAAGATTTAGACTTATTGTTTAACGGCGAAGAATACGCACCTCTCCCACTCAATAAAGATGAACGTACTTTGCTTGATAAAGCGCAATATTTTGAAGATTTTTCCGAATGTGCTTGTTTCGAATGTCCGCGTTGGCTGTTTGATAAAATTAATAATCCGCAACTGATTGACGCGCTTAACGCTATCGCTCCGGTTGATGTTCGCGCTAATCTCGTTAATCGTGAACACGCCAAAGAACGCTTGAAAAAAGAGGGATTGTTCTTTTCTTTTACACCGCTCTCTCCTATCGGATTACGCTCTCATGACCGCGTCAACCTTAATAATTGTATGACATACCAAGATGGCGAAATTGAAGTTATGGATGAAGCATCGCAACTTATCTCTCTGCTATGTCGAGTTAAACCTTTTCATAAAACAATCGACTATTGTGCCGGCGCAGGCGGAAAATCTTTGGCTATCGGGGCAATACTTCAAAATGAGGGACTTATTTGGGCTCACGATATCAGCCAAGAACGATTATCTCGTATCAAAAAAAGAGCTGAGCGTCTTGATATTCTTAATATTAAAACTATCCAAAATGTGCAAGATAACGATTATTCTCGCTTTATTATTGACGCGCCTTGCTCCGGTTCCGGAACTTGGCGACGCACTCCTGACGCAAAGTATCGTTTATCTCCGCATAGACTCTCCGAACTTTGCCAAACTCAAGCTGAAATTTTAGATTTCGGCGCGGCGCATACCGCTCCCAACGGACGACTTATTTATATTACTTGCTCCGTTTTAGCTGATGAAAATGAAAAACAAATTGATAATTTCTTGAAAAAACATTCGGATTTTCAACCGGTCAACCATCGTGATTTATGGATGGATACTCTTGATTTATCCGTCTTTCCGTTTGATTGCGATAAATGGCTCAAATTTTCTCCGCTTCGCACTCAAACCGATGGTTTCTTCTTTTGTGCTTTGCAAAAAAATTCTTAATCAATTAGACTGTGCTTAAATCTTTTTTATGACTTGATTTTTTCCTTGCTTTCTTATACTCTGGAGAAAATCTGAAATATTGGTCGGATATTGCTCCTTTTCTTTAAAAACATACACGAAAAAAGGAAATAATAACAGTTATGATTTTATACTTGATGAGACATGGGCAAACAGATTGGAATGCTTCAGGTAAACTGCAAGGCAAAACCGATACTGCGCTTAATGAAATCGGTGTTTCTCAAGTTTATAACGCTTCCGTGAAACTGCGCGGGGAACAAATTGAAACTATCTATGCCAGTGACCTTAAACGCGCAAAAAAAAGCGCCGATATCGCCAGTAATGTCCTTGACTTGCCTGTTCATTATACTAAACGCTTGAGAGAAATGTGCTTCGGTAAAGCCGAAGGTATGAAAAAAAATGATATTCAAGCTGTCTTCCCTTTTATCTATCAGGCTTTTAATGATATTAAAAATCCTGAACGCTATGCTATTTGTTATCCTGACGGCGAATCTATCGGTGATGTCCAACAGCGCTTTATGAAACTCGTTAATAAATTGTTTGAGGAAGGACGAGAACGCGTTTTGTTGGTTACTCACGGTATGCTTGTCCGTATTTTTACCGAAACTTGCCTGAAGAAAACTATCCGACTCGAAAATGGTTCCGTGTTGCGTGTGGTTTTTGATGAAAAATCCAAGAAATTTAAATCGCCTAAAATCCTTTTCTGAATCTTATAGGCCTTACTTAAATCTTTTCCCCCTCAAAAGAACGAAAAATCTGTGGTTTAAATCTATTGTCCTCTTGTAAATCCTATCTCTTTGAATATTATATAATTGATTTGTAATTTTTTTGTGAGGAAAATATGGTTAGTAAAAAAACTGCTGCTTCTAGTGTTTCCGATATTAAATCGGATAGTTCCGTTACAGAACCCAAGAAAAAAACTTCGTCTTCTAAATCTAAAATTGCTGCTCCTAAAAGCACTACAAAAAAAGAGGTTGCCAAAAAGGTTGTTCCCGAAACTCATAATGTTGATGTTGTCGGTGAGGTGTTAAACGTAAAATCTCGTAATGACGCTAAAAAATCCTCACATGCCTCAAAAAACGTTAAAGTTAATGCCGAAACTCCGGCTATTGCCGAAAAAAGCTCTAAAACTGTTTTGGCTAATGCTAAACGATCTTCCGTTAAGGAAAATGCTAAAATTGCCGAAGCTAAAAAATTTGCAGAAATGAAAGAACATCCTGCCGATGTCGATGTTATTAATGAAACTTGCGGTCAAGATTGTTGCGGCGGTGCTTGGTGCGCTTGGATTCATGCTTATAAAAATATTTTTAACTTCAAAGGAAGAACTTCGCGGTTTGAATTTTGGAGCTTTATGCTGATTAATATTTTTGCGTTGCTTTTAGTCAGCTTGGGGATAGAAACACTCGCTCCTTCTACGATTGCTCTTGTCTTGACCGTTTTAATTTATCTCGTCGAAATTGTCGTTTATTTATCTATATTCGTAAGACGTTTGCATGATGCAGGTTATAGCGCGTGGAAAGGCTTTTTCAGACCCCTACTCATTTCTTGGGTTTTAACCGGTATTGTTTCTTTTTATGGTATTATGTATCCGCAAAGTCATCCGGAAAATGTGAAAACCTTTATTTCTATAGCCTCTCTTGCTGTCGTCCTTTTGCTTGTTTATGGATACTACGGTATCAAAACTTTTATTGCAGCCGGTTTCTTTGAAGAAGAACACAACGCAAATGTATATGGCGCGGCTTCCTTTATTGATGATGCTCACAAAATGAAAAGTTTGAGATATGCGGCTATTTATCTTTTAATCATTATTCTCGGATATCTCATCTCTCTGTCTTCTATTTTTTATAGTGCATTGGAGGCGCTCTATTCTTATTAGCAGAAATGACTGGCTTACTTTGAGGAAACAAGTCCAAACTTGTTTCCTCTTTTTGATGGTTTAAAACTAAACTATATTTATCAAAATTTTGTTATCTTTTATGGGGAAAATATGCTCAAAATTTTGTTAATTACAAACGATACTTATGGAGATGGGGAAGATTCTTTTTTGTTACAATGGCTACAACGTGACTTTCTTGTTAATCTTTATGATATCAGCCAACCTTTGCCGCTCAATTTAACTTCCTTTGATTTATTCTTATTCCGAAATGCTTGGCCGGGGCGTATCTATTATCGAAAAATCCAAAAAATTGTTCAAATCGCTTCCGAAAATAACATCATTATCTATAATTCTCTTGAACAGAAATCTCTACAATTTCCACAAAAAGAATATTTGTATTACCTTTGTGAGCTTTGTCCTTATGTCATTCCTACTTATAAAAATTTAGCTGATTTTCCCGAAAACGTCCCTATCCTTATTAAACCAAAAAACGGAGGGTCTTCCTATGGTGTGCAGATTTTTTCAAACAAACAACTCATTCCTCAAAATCTAAAATTAGATAACTACATTCTTCAAGAATTTTTAGAACTTAAAAAAGAAGTCAGTTTTTACTTTATTGATAAGAAATTTATTTATGCTTTGCAAACAAAACAAGCCGGTATGAATTATCGTTGGGATTTGCAAGAATTTACGCCCATCGATGATATGCTTAAACTTGCTCAATACTTTGTCAACTGGAACGATATGAAATACGGAATTGACCGAATCGATTTTGGACTAACTTATGACGATAAACTTCTCTTGATGGAAATTGAAAGTGACAGAAGTTATCTCAGCCTAGAAGAACTTTCTTCGCAAACGCTTACTCGCTTTCTTGATGAGTTCAAAAAATCTTTGTTTCAGGCTCACTCGCACTCTTGCCTAATTATTTAATTTTTTTTATTCCGCTGCTTTTAGAATTGAGCCTCTACTCTTTTTATATATACTCTACATTAAGTGCTTTTAGAACAACATCTACCATCTGAGCTGCCTTTTCCGGCACATTTTGCCAAAAATTGTTATATTCTTCTTCCTGATTGGGCTTACCCACAACATCACTGATTATGCGTAAAGATATATATGGACGACGTTCATTTAAAAATGCGGTTTGCGCAATAGCGGCACTTTCCATATCAACCGCCAGAGCTTCCGGAAATTCCTTCTTTATTTCTTTTAATCGTTTCGCGTCGGTTAAAAATTTATCACCACTCACTGTTAAACCCACTTTTAAATAGCCTTCCGGTGTGCCTTCGACAATCTTTTCGATAATATTCGGGCGCGTTTCAAAATACAAAGGCAATCCTTGTACCTGCCCCTTTGCATTCGGCTCGCCACACCATACATCGTGATAACAAACCTTTTCAGCAAGAACGATATCTCCTTGTTGCAAACTTTCATCAATTCCTCCGGCAAGTCCCGTTGTCATTAATATATCTGCCCCCGCATCACACGCCTTTTGCGCCGCAAGGGCGGCATTGACTTTTCCGATACCACTTTTTATCAGTAATATCTTCTTGCCGTACGCTTTTGCTTGGAGAAAATCTCCCTCTTCAGAAAAATCATATAGTTTGCGAACAGTTTCATATTCACTATCCATCGCGGTTATTATCGCCAAGGTGGTCATCTTTATTCCTCTTAATTATATTTACGAACGATACCGTATAAAATTCCTTGTATCTTCAAGCGATCTGCCGTTAATTTTATCGGGCTGTAATCTTTATTGCACGGCAAGAGCCACACTTCATTACCTCCCTTTTTATCCAAAACTTTTAATGTTGCTTCCTCATTATCGACCAAGGCCACAACTATTTGACCGTTTTCGGCTCTATCCGCTCTTCTGATAATCGCCGTATCGCCGTCAAATATCCCCGCCTCTATCATTGACTCACCTTCAATCGTCAGAGCATATAACTCTGATTTAGTCGAAAAACTTTTCGGTATATATATATATTCAGATTGATTGGCTATTGCTTCTATCGGTGTGCCGGCTGCAATTTTACCATACAACGGTATCATCAAAGAAAATTCCGCTTCACCGTTATCATTTGCAAAATGTTCCTGTTCTTCCAGCTCTTCCGCCTCGTCAAGATGCGCTTCTATTTGCGGCACTTTCAATACTTCCAACGCACGGGCTTTATGCGCCAATTTACGAATGAAGCCTCTTTCTTCCAAGGCGTTTATCAATGCGTGTATGCCCGATTTTGATTTTAAACCGACTGCGTTTTTCATTTCTTCAAATGATGGTGAGTGTCCGGTTTCTTTAATGAAATTATCTATATAAACCAGTAGTTTATGTTGTTTTGGCGTTAACATATTCCCTCCGTCTTCATTTAATTTTGTTCTACTTTAGTTCTTTTTACTTCACTTGTCAAGCGCTTTTTTTATACTTAATTCGCCCTACTTTGACAAGAACGCAAACGCCGTAAATATTCTTGCTTGCTTAAATTGTACCCCTCTCTTATCAATCTTTTGTCCGTCAAATTTTCTTCCTGCAAGCGGCGACGCATTTCCAGAACATTATAACTTATCTGCTTATCGGTTTTCTTCGGATGCTCATACCCGTATGTCTTATGCTGTA
>CASFTO010000099.1 GCA_949297665.1 uncultured Alphaproteobacteria bacterium
AAATCAGAGCTACTCTTTAAATTATCATATTCCTCTTTAAGAGTAGAGTAGGAAGAAGATATAATATTAGAATACTCCTCACTCATAGCATCTAATTTATTTTTTCTATCATCAAATAAAGTATCTATCTTTTCACCTAAAGAAATATACTTATTTTCTATATCAGAAATTAATGTCTGCTCCTTACTATCAGCCTTATCATATATAGTGTTAAGCTTATTTTCAAAGTCTTCTTTTTCATTATTTATTTTAATAATAACATCATCAAGCTCTTCTTTAATTTTATTCATACTCAGGTATATATTTTGACAGACATATCCCCCAACAAAACCTTTCATCCACCACAAAACCAAACAACAATACATTGCCTTCTCTTCTCATCTCACACACAACTCCCAAGTCCCTTCCGAACAGCTCACCCCCACACATCTATTCCATCATCACCCCAAACACCACTCTTTTCTGATTGCAAAACACAAACAAAGCTATTCCAAATCAAAATCGCCATTTTGCCACCAAACATAAAAAAGCCCGATACCAAGACCGACATATTACTCCTCTATCCTCCGCCCCCTTACTGAATAATCCAACGTTATTTTATCATCATGACCTTTCCCCCTCTTCTTATCCATCTCCCTCACTCATCTATTTTACTTTCCTATTTCCGAAACGGCTTGCCCCCTAAAAACACAAAAAAGGCCGGTACCAAGACCGACCTTTTTATTCTTTTGTGTTATTGATAAGATTATTCAATAATCTTTGTTACAACACCGGCACCTACTGTGTGACCACCTTCACGAATAGCGAAACGAAGACCTTCGTTCATTGCAATCGGGTGAATCAAGGTTGCTGTCATAGTGATATTATCACCAGGCATTACCATTTCTGTACCTTCTTTAAGTTCAATTGAACCGGTTACATCTGTTGTTCTGAAATAGAATTGAGGACGATAGTTATTGAAGAACGGAGTATGACGTCCACCTTCTTCTTTTGTTAAGATGTAGCATTCGCATGTGAACTTTGTATGCGGAGTAATAGAACCCGGAGCAGCCAATACTTGACCACGTTCTACTTCTTCACGTTTTGTACCACGCAACAATACACCGATGTTATCGCCGGCTTCACCTTCATCCAACAATTTGCGGAACATTTCGATACCGGTACATGTTGTCTTTTGAGTTGGTCTAATACCTACGATTTCGATTTCATCGCCAACATGCAATACACCACGTTCTACACGACCGGTAACAACCGTACCACGACCGGAAATTGAGAATACATCTTCAATCGGCATCAAGAACGGTTTATCTTTTGGACGTTCCGGTTGCGGAATATAAGAATCTACGGCGTTCATCAATTCGATAATGGAATCATGACCAATCTTCGGATCGCCATTTTCCAATACTGCCAATGCAGAACCTTTAATAATCGGAATTTCATCTCCCGGGAAGTCATATGAACTTAACAAATCACGGATTTCCATTTCAACCAATTCCAACAATTCCGGATCATCTACTTGGTCTACTTTATTCATATATACAACGATTGCAGGAACGCCTACTTGACGAGCCAACAAGATATGCTCACGAGTTTGCGGCATTGGGCCATCTGCTGCTGATACAACCAAGATTGCACCATCCATTTGAGCCGCACCGGTAATCATGTTTTTAACATAGTCTGCGTGGCCCGGGCAGTCAACGTGTGCATAGTGACGTTTGTCTGTTTCGTATTCAACGTGAGAGGTATTAATGGTAATACCGCGTGCACGTTCTTCCGGTGCTTTATCGATATTTGCATAATCTACGAATTCAGCATCTCCCTTTTCTGCCAATACTTTTGTAATAGCGGCGGTCAATGTTGTTTTACCATGGTCAACGTGGCCGATGGTACCAATATTGCAGTGTGGCTTACTGCGTTCAAACTTCTCTTTTGCCATCTTAATCTTCTCCTAAAATATAAACAAAAAGATTTTCAAAAAACGGATAAATCTTCCCAACAAGAAAAATCCGCTATGGAGTGCCGCTTGAAAAAACAAACAGCACTCCAATTAAAAACTAAGCACATTTAGCTTTAATAGTTTCAGCAATTTCTCTCGGAACCTCGGCATAATGATCAAAGAGCATTGTAAATTGAGCACGTCCTTGAGATAAAGAACGCAAAGTATTTACATAACCGAACATATTAGCCAAAGGCACATGAGCATCAACCACGCGGGCATTACCACGTTGATCCATACCGTTAACCAAACCACGTCTTGAGTTTAAGTCACCGATAATATCGCCCATATATTCTTCCGGAGTAACAACTTCAACCTTCATAATCGGTTCAAGCAAAACAGCTGCAGCCTGACGCATACCTTCTCTGAAAGCAGCACGAGCGGCAATTTCAAAGCACATAACGTTAGAGTCAACTTCGTGGTATGCACCATCATACAGTGTACATTTAACACCGGTAACCGGATATCCGGCTAAAACACCGGCATCCATAGCGGAGCGTAGACCTTTTTCAACACCTGGGATATATTCCTTCGGAACGTTACCGCCGACAACTGTGTTATTAAATTCAAAACCGGTATACCCTTCCATAGGTTCAAATTTAATTTTAACTTTAGCGAACTGACCTGCACCACCGGATTGTTTCTTGTGAGTATATTCAATATCGCAAGATTTTGTAATTGTTTCACGATAAGCAACTTGAGGATTACCAACGTTAGCATCAACTTTAAATTCACGACGCAAACGATCTACGATAATATCCAAGTGCAATTCACCCATACCTTTAATAATGGTTTGACCAGAGTCTGGATCAGAAGAAACTTTGAATGAAGGATCTTCCATAGCCAAACGAGAAAGAGCCAAGCCCATTTTTTCAACATCGGCTTTAGTTTTTGGTTCAACAGCCAACTCAATAACTGGATCAGGGAATACCATGTTTTCCAAAACAATTGGATTGCTTGAATCACACAAAGTATCACCAGTTGTTGTATCTTTAAGACCTGCCAAAGCAATAATATCACCAGCATATGCTTCTTTTATATCATCACGCTTATTAGCATGCATTAAAAGCATACGACCGATTCTTTCTTTTTTATCTTTAACGGAGTTATAGATATAAGAGCCTGCATTGATTGTACCGGAATAGATACGAGTAAAGGTAAGCGAACCAACGAACGGGTCGTTCATAATTTTGAAAGCCAAAGCTGCCAAAGGTTGATTATCATCGGCTTTACGAGTAATAACTTCTTCAGTACCCGGTTTAACACCTTCTACATCTGGCAAATCAAGCGGAGAAGGCAAATAATCAACAACGGCATCCAACAAAGGTTGTACACCTTTGTTTTTGAAAGCTGTTCCGCACAAAACCGGAACAAAAGACATGCTCAATGTACCTTTACGAATACATTTTTTCAGAGTATCGACAGAGATTTCTTTACCTTCGAAATAGTCTTCCATTGCTTGGTCATCCATTTCAACGGCAGTTTCAACTAATTTTGCATGATATTCTTCAGCCTTATCTTTGAATTCAGCAGGAATATCTGTAACATTAATTGGAGCGTCAGCAGTATCGCCGGTATAAACGATAGCTTTCATGTTAATCAAATCAATCACACCCTGAAATTCAGCTTCAGCACCGATTGGCAATTGCAAAGCCAAAGGTCTTGCGCCCAAACGGTCAACAATCATATCCAAGCAGCGATAGAAGTTAGCACCGATTCTGTCCATCTTGTTGCAGAAGCAGATTCTCGGAACATTATATTTATCAGCTTGGCGCCAAACTGTTTCAGACTGAGGTTCAACACCAGCAACAGAGTCGAACACGGTAATAGCACCATCCAATACGCGCAAAGAACGTTCAACTTCAACAGTGAAGTCAACGTGTCCCGGAGTATCGATAATGTTAATACGATGACCTTTCCAGTAACAAGTTGTAGCAGCGGAAGTAATAGTAATACCGCGTTCTTGTTCTTGTTCCATCCAGTCCATCGTAGCGGCACCATCGTGAGTTTCACCGATTTTATGGTTTACACCCGTGTAGTACAAGATACGTTCTGTTGTAGTGGTTTTACCGGCATCAATATGAGCCATGATACCGATGTTTCTATACATTTGCAAAGAATGTGTACGAGCCATTGTCTTATGTTCCCTAAAAAATTAGAACTTGTAATGAGAGAATGCTTTATTAGCTTCAGCCATTTTGTGAGTATCTTCACGTTTTTTAACGGCAGCACCGCGATTAGCGAAAGCATCAAGCAATTCGTTAGCAAGTTTATCGGTCATGGTTGTTTCAGAACGTTTCTTAGCAGCGGCGATAATCCAACGGATAGCCAAAGCCTGACGACGATCAGCTCTTACTTCGCAAGGAACTTGGTAAGTAGCACCGCCGACACGACGAGAACGAACTTCCAAAACCGGTTTAACATTTTCAATAGCTTCGTGGAACACGGTCAGAGCATCTTGTTTAGACTTTTGAGCCATAATATCAAAAGCCGAATAAACGATTTTTTCAGCAACAGCTTTTTTACCTTGTTCCATAACATTATTAATAAATTTAGCGACTACCTGATCATTATATTTCGCATCAGGAAGCACAACTCTTTTTACAGCACTATGACGACGTGACATCTGGCATTCTCCTATTTAGGTCTCTTAGCGCCGTATAAAGAACGACGTTGACGACGTTTAGCAATTCCTTGAGTATCCAAGGTACCACGAATAATATGATAACGAACACCAGGCAAGTCTTTCACACGGCCTCCTCTAATCAGCACCACTGAGTGTTCTTGAAGATTATGACCTTCACCAGGGATATAGCTGATTACTTCAGAGCCATTGGTTAGACGCACACGAGCCACTTTACGCAAAGCGGAGTTTGGTTTTTTAGGGGTAGTTGTATAAACCCTAGTACAAACACCTCTTTTTTGTGGACAAGCATCCAAAGCCGGGACTTTGTTTCTCTTCTCTTTCGGTGTTCGTGATTTACGAATTAACTGATTAATTGTAGGCATCACAATTTCCTTAAAAAAATTAAAATTATTAAAACGACTTGCCTTGAAAGCGAGATAACCATGGATTTGATTTTTAATTCATTAAAGCCACAGAGACCAGACTTTTAAGACAAAACAGACCAAGGGCACAAACTGCGCCCTCAGATAAGTTGCCCAAACTTAGCTCGTTTTTTTTACGAAGTCAACCATTATTTTAAACATTTTTTAATTTAAATATGTTTTAAAGCGCGCATCCGAATCGCAATTTGAAGAATATTCATTGACGAAAGAAACATTTTCTGGTATTCTATAAAGAAAGAGAGAAAATATGGAGTAAGAATTATGTTTATTGAAGCAACACCTCCACCAGATGAAGCAGCAAGACGCGCTGAAGAACAAGCCTTGTTAAAACAAGACTTAATGGAAGTATCCGCTCAATTAAACAACACCGTCACCGCAGAAAGCTACATAAAAGATTTTGCAGAAAGCGAAAAAGAAAGTCAACAGCTAGAAGCGCAACTCCGCACCCCCGTATCAACAGCCAAACATTCCCCGCAATCGTGTAATATTGGAGATTGGGACGGTTCATGGATAATAAATCCGGACACTGAGCACTCAAAAATTGCCGACGTACCGGAAAAACCCAAAGACATACTCAAACGAGAAGATATAACAATCAAAAACATAGAATTAACTAAAGAAGACCTTAAAAACGGTGTAGAATTAGGAAACTATGCCACAGAAGAAGATAAAATTGTCGTCCATCGTTTTACAGTTTCAAAAGAAACCGCTCAATACATAAAAGATAACACATCGCAAAAAAGTCTCACACCGGAAAAAGCGGAACAGAAAATTAACAACACCATTCGGCAATTAACTGTCGTTTTCCACGAAAATCTCCATAAAAAACACAACACCTACGACGGAATGGGAATGCTGGGCGATACGCCGAAAAATGCAATCAAAAAAAACCGTTTAACCGAAACCACCGCAAAAGCCGTAGAATACTTAGCCATAGCCCAACATTATACCATACTAAAAAAACAAGGTGTAAAAAACCTTGAAATTGACGGCGAAGTAAAGCCACTGGAAAGCATGTTAGATGTATGTCCCCATCTTCGCGAAACCATTGAAAAAAACGGCTTTGATGCCAACGATAAACAAAGTGTCCGCAATGTTGTGCAAACCGCATCGGAATACTGGCACAAAGAAATACAACCCATGTATGAAGAACAGCACGCAAATATGGGAGAAGAAGCTGCCAGCGAATGGAAATCTTTTGCCACCCAGTTGCGTACCGCCAAAGAAGATCCGGACAAACGTTACGAGAAAACCTCCCAACGCATGCTGTCTAATGCATACATTGGCAATAACACCTACGTTGATTTAAACCACTGCCGCGATTTATTAGATACAATGAGCAATGACGAAGCTCAAAAAATAATAAACAACTACGACATCACCCCCCAACAAACCCCATCAAAAGAAACCATTTTAGCCGTAAACAAGCATCTAGAAAAAAAAGGCGCTCACACGGATGAAGAAAAACAAGCGATGTTGGAAGAGGCATTCATCAAGATAATATATCGAGATGCCGATGCCGACCAAGAACTAAAAAACATCATGCTGAGAGAAGGCGGCAGTATTAAATACTGCGATGGCATCATAGAAACGCACCTTCCTAACAGCAACTTTGTGACCATCGGAAAAGAAAGAGGAAAGACCTTTGTTCTAAATAGCTTTACGGATTTCAGCAAAAAGCCGGACAAGAGCAACACCAACGAAAACAGCGCATCTGCTCAAAAAGCCCCCCCAACAAAGACCACGCAATTAAATCCGCAACAACTCAACTATTTCAAGAATAAGCTGCACGAACATTAATTTGCTTTTTAATGTATACGAGTTACATTTCCGCAAAAATATTTTTTGATTTTTCATAAAAAAACTCTTTACAAATCAAAACAAATCATCTATGAAAAGAAAATGTTCATGCGCCCGTAGCTCAGCAGGATAGAGCAACAGCCTTCTAAGCTGTGGGTCAGGCGTTCGAATCGCCTCGGGCGTACCATATACGGCAAGGGTTAGATAAGATATCTGACCCTTATATTTTTATTCATCAACATCTACACAACTCCCAAAACACATTTTACATATCGGAAGTAGATTTATGCTTGTAAAATAGAGCGGATTCTGTTAAGATAAACTAACGGAGAAAAGAAATGACAGATAATTCGCACGCAAAAATAGGTCAACGCATCAAAAAAAGCAAAGCCAACCCACTAGGTTGGAAATATGTGGATATAATTCCGCCGGATATGCCTTGTATAATAACGTTATCGGGTTCAAACACGGACAATTCCAAAAAAGCCAACGGCTTTGCCAAAATGATAATTGAAATGTTGAAAAACAAAAGAATAGCGGTTTTTTCAGCCGAATATGACACCACCGGGCGCAAATCCGTAACTGACCGATTAGCCTTGCTTAATCACTATAATCAAGGAGATGAAAATAGTCCGCTCTTACGTTATCGCGAAGAAGACTATGGTTACATTCCGCAGTATATTAAAGAAATTTACGAAAAAACCATAGCCCCGCGACTACGCGACGAAAACGGCAATAAAGTTCCGATAGCCAAAGCCGCTCAACGTTTAAATATGTTATCTTTTGTCAACCACTGCCAAGGAAGTACCGTTGCCTTTCAATTAGAACGCCTCATGCAAGAAGACATGACGCAACTAGGATACCCCGACAAAGTTCAAGAATATCTGTTAAAGCAAATACACAATGTAGATGTCGCGCCGGTAATTCCGATTGGCATCACCAAAACCACCACAATAAAATTTGGTTCGCTGTCTGATGAAAAAGCCACCAGCGTCCACACCCCGAAAATAGAATATATTTTACGCCGCAAACGTGAGCACGAACGTTTTATGGAAGGTATCAGCGGCAATGAAACCGAAAGAAGAGCGGGCAATCGTCCGTTTATGATGAACTTTTCGGTATTTCGCCCCACCTCAAATGAAACAATTTTTGCCGTCAACAACATCTATCCGGTAGAGATACAAAAGGAGGAAGACATGGAAGGTATAGAACACGTTTTCGCCAGCTACTCGGATATAGACGATGACGACCGCACCAAACAAGGCGACCAACTCAGCCAAGCATTGCGTGAAGTTGTAAATATCATGGCGGAACATAGTTTAAAGAACGAGAAAGATTTGGTTGAACTTCCGGATATATTTAAGATGCCGCGAATGAAACAAATTATAGAGCGCGCCCAAAACAATCGTTACGAATTTATGAGCAAAGAAACAAAGATACTGCGTAGTCGCCGCAACCAAAGCTCCCGTTAAATTACCAGATTTTCTCCCGAACAACAAAAGAGCGACAGTCGGCAAACTGTCGCTCTTGAAATACGAAATAGTGCGCTTTAGAACGGCACATCATCATCCACAACATCGGCACCTGCTGCCGGAGTACTATCCCAACCGGAAGCGGCAGAAGAATCATAAATATCACCTGCGCCTGCGGGAGCACCGTCACCGCCACGTCCGTCGAGCATAACCAACGCGCTGTTAAAGTTTTGCAAAACCACCTCGGTTGTATAACGTTTTTGCCCGTTTTGATCATCCCACTCCCTGGTTTGGAGTTGACCTTCCAAATAAACCTTGGAACCTTTGCGCAAAAATCTCTCTGCCGTATCGGCCAAACCGGAATTAAAAATCACAACACGATGCCATTCTGTACGATCTTTACGTTCGCCGCTGGCTTTATCACGCCAACTATCGGTAGTTGCCAAGCTGAAAGAAACAACTTTTGCGCCGCTTTGCGTATTGCTGACACGCGGATCTTGTCCCAAGTTACCAACCAAAATAACTTTATTAATGCTTCCTGCCATTTTATTTTTACCTTTACCAAAAAATTAAATATTAGGTAAAGTATAAACACCAAAATTTAGACTGCAAACATTTTTAGTTTTTTTTACACTTCGTTTACAATTCCACAATTAATAGACTTGTTTAAACTCCCCTTTTTGATACACTTCAATAATATACTTAGCCGATTTAGAGCGTCCGCTGTGCATTAAAAACTCGCTCCATTTTTCCTGAGCTTCGGCACTATTAGCCGCCTGAGATAATTTATCATAATCAAACCCATTAACCTGTTTGGCCAAATCACCCCAAAGTTTCACGGCAACGTAACTATACACTTCCAATCCTTGAGGTTCAATACCGAGCAAGCGCAAATTAACCAAATTTTCGGTAAACATCAAGCTATCTTTAAGTCCCGGAAGTGCCATAACATAAAGTCCCTCGGCATTTTCCCCCAAATTTTCCAAAGCATTCGGAGCAATCAAACTTTTATTGGTAAATACAATCAATTGCGAATTAACCTCTTTAGCGGCCTCAATAAAATTAACCGTTTCGTCTTTTTCCCCCAACACCACGACAATTTGCACATCATCATCTTTCAAAGAATGCGCCAAATCATAAACTCCGCCCTGTTCGCGATTTAAGAAATAAAACTTAAGCAATTCGCTTTTACCATAACGCCGAAACTCATCATAAAGAGATTTAGCCACATCGGCATAACCTTTTTCGGGTTTATCGTTATAAACAAACCCGACTTTAAGACCGGCAAAATTTCGATTATAGAAATTAAAGAAATCACCGCTCATTTGCGCCTTAGTTCCCAAGAGCAAGATTTGCCCTTTCTTATCAACATTTGCAGCATTATATGCAACGGTAGTCGGGACGATTTGAAAAATTTTAGCATTATCATAAATATCGGCAATTTCATCAAAACGATTAGAGCAATAAGGCCCCACCACCAAACCGATTTTTTTAGACTTAAGCAACGTCAACATTTCCGCCGTAGAAACAGCCAACCTATCATCGCATCTATCATCAATAGTAAGCATATCCAAACGCTCGCCATTAAGTCCGCCATTATCGTTAATTTCTTGCAAAGCCAAGCGTGCGCCGTTAAACAATTCGGTACCCGCCTGAGCATATTCACCGGCTTTAGGAGCAATAACGGCCAAAGTAATATCCGCTTTGGCAGGCAAACTTACGATAGCCAACGCCACTCCTATGAAGAAGACACTCGCCAATTTCATCATACTTTTCATTACAATCAAATCATTAGTCCGTTTTATAAAACCAAAACATTTATATACCGTATTTTTAAATTAGCAAGTTTTTTATACAAAAAAAGTCGCCGATACCAGCGACATAAGGGTTTCAAACAAGCAAATTTATGAATGAGCGACAGTGTTTCTCCTCATTAAGAGGCATAACCAAAGCCCCCTTCGCTGTCGCCCAAACACAAAGATATTATAGCCTAGAAAGTATAGCGAAGACCTGCGGTAACTTCCATGAGATTATCAAGATTTTTCATCCCGACATAGCTATAACGTCCCATCACACGAAAAGAAACATTTTCGGTCAAATTATAAGACATACCGACACCGGCGCGATAACCGATACGTTGTTTATCCTGACTTGTCCCGTTAAATTTGTACTTTGTATTGTAATTAGCAAGACCGATGGAAGCCAACGCATTAAAATCGGAACACATAATAGGCATACGACCGTACAAATCTAAACCGTAAGCGTAGAATTCGGATTTAATTTCATCACCTGCGTTATGTGCTTTACGTTGCGGTGCTTGCTGAAAGAACGCTTCGACACTGGTATATTTACCAATATCGGTACCCATATTAACCATCCAAGAGTTATAATCTCTTTTGGCCGCCGAAGCAATCCCACCTTGTTTCGTATGAGAATAAACATAATCAGCCCCGACATAAGGTCTGAAAGAATGATCACCCATACTCCAATCAGCCGCTTGAGCATTTAATGCAAATACCGATACGGCCGCAGCTAATAAACAAATTTTTTTCATATTAAAAAACTCCATAACAAACTAAAATTAACTTTAGTCCTAAAGTACTATAAGATTTATAATACTTCTCACCGAGAGATATATGCAGCAAATTTACCATTTAAAGAGGACGAATAAAATTTTTTACTTTTTTTTTACATAAAAGCGTTAAAACACAAGAAAAGATAATCTAAAAAGGAAATAAGAGAATGGATTTCACCCCACCGCAAAAAGAATGCGATTTATGTCCGAGATTATGCGCATACAGAAAGAAGAACCGAGAAAAATATCCGCATTATCATAACGGTCCTGTAACCCCGTTCGGAGATTTATCTGCAGAAATACTGATAGTAGGTCTGGCCCCCGGATTAAACGGAGCCAATCAAACCAACCGTCCGTTCACAAACGACTATGCCGGAGATGTTTTATATCCGATACTAAAGAAATACGGATTCGCGCAAGGAGAATACGAAAAAAGAAAAGACGACGGTTACAAATTGCTAAACGTCCGCATCACCAATGCGGTTCGATGTGTCCCGCCGGAGAACAAACCGACCACGGAAGAAGAAAAGACCTGCCGTCAATTTTTAATCAAAGAGATTGCCGCAATGTCCAATTTAAAAATCATTTTATGTTTAGGCACAATCTCGCATAAAAATGTATTACAAGCCTTAGGATTAAAACAATCTTACGCAAAATTCAAACATGGTGAGCTATATGCTCTTCCCGCCCGTCAGCAATTAACCCTAATCGACAGTTATCACACCTCACGTTACAACATCAACACCGGTGTACTGACATACGAAATGTTTGAAGAAATCATCAAAAAAATAAAAGGATTAATAAATCAATGAATAAAATGCAATTTACCAACCAACGAACAAAGAATGTTTTCCTGAGTTTACTCAAAACCGCGCTATGCGCATTGCTAATGCTGATAACGCAGAGTTTTGCAACAATAATACTTTGTGCCAGAAGTATCTGGCCTGATTTCGAATACGACCAAATCATAGCCAACGCCACCCCCACCGACATAGACACAGACATATTTACCTTCAGTCCGGAAATAAAGTACTACATACTCGGCAGCCTGATTTTATATTTAATACTGATAAGTATTTTAAGCAATCGTAACATGCTCAAGCTATCAGGAGCATTCGTTTTAATATTCATCTGGCAGCTACGCATCATTCCCTATTATTATTACAAAAGCACCTATACGGATTTATACGAAAAATATTACCAAGCCCCCCAAATAACCGCCAAAGATTTCCCCGAACAGAAGCGCAACTTAATATTGATATACATGGAAAGTACGGAAAATAATTTCAAAGATGCAGAACTATATGAAAGAAATCTCCTCCCCAAGTTAACTGAGTTAACTAAAAGCAATCCCCACTTTGATAATTACAACATGTTATACGGTACCAATTACACAAAAGCAGCCCTCGTTACCGGTCAATGCGGTATACCGTATATACCGCCACACGCCAAATTGGAAGCCATTCACAACCATCTCAAAAACGTAATCTGTCTGCCGGATATATTAAGAGCCAATGGATATGAAACATGGTTTGCGCAAACCGCCGATCACTTTTTTGCCTACACGGACATTTTTTACAAAATGCACAAATATCAAAACATCATCGACCGTCACACTTTAACTGAAAATCTAAGCAAAGAAGAAATCAAAAAAAACAAAAGTTCCTATGGAGGATTAAGTGACAAACTCATGTTTGATTACATTTTAAATCTCTTTAAGAATCAAACAATTAAAGAACCGTTTTTATTTACGACCTTTACAATAGACACGCACGTTCCTGGAACATTTTTACCATATAATTGCCCCCAAATATACGGTGATGTTCGCGATAATATAATGTGCTCAGACACAGTCATCACAGATTTCATTAACGAATTTAAGAAGACCTCCTATTGGAAAAACACCAGCGTAGTGATTTTAGGAGATCACCCAATGTTTAAGCCGCTTAAAGTCCATTCAAACAAAGAATACAAACGCGGCATATTTAATGTCTTTTTAAACCTTCCGAAAAGACTACAATATAATCCGAAAAAGTCCTACACTCCATTAGATTTGACAGCCAGCTTTATCGAAGCACTGAATATAAATTTGCCAAACCGCAGTTTTGGATTAGGTCGCTCACTATTTTCGGATATTCCGTCTCTAATAACGACAAGAGACTACAATCTTAAGACTGCCGTTCGTCAAAAATCGGAAATTTATGAAAATTTCAACAAATCTCTTCCACCGCGTTTTTTCCCTTACACACTGGGCACAGAGATAAACAACGACAACATAACATCATATATAGAATACACAGAAACCATATTAGAAAAAGTATTCATCAACGGTCTCGGTTTAAAGTTGGAAAAACTTCCGAACAAAGACCTAGAAATGGAATTAACCTTTGTCGCGATGCTTTCGACATCACCACGCCTGACCATCAAGCTAAATCAAGAAGAACTTGACGAAATAGAATTAGAAAAAAAGTCCGGTCCGCAAACAATAAAAATAATCATTCCCAAAGAAAAGATCACCTCACCGGATATAAATCTTGAATTCATCAACAACAATTATCGTTCTTATGTCAGCCAAAGCATAAACATCCAAAAATTCACCTTAAAAGAAATTCAATGACTTGGAAGACAGAACAAAATAATTATATAAAAAAAAGAACCTAAAGAAAGAGGAAGCATGTTAAAAAGGATTATTACCGTCATACTAACCTTTTTATTTCTGGGAATAATAAACTCCGCCCAAGCCATCAGCTTCAGCCAAAGAACGAAACTGGTAAATCTGCGCATCACGCCGGAATATAAAACAATCTCCGCCGCTACCCCAAAGATAACCATCGTCGCCGAAGCCGATATAGAGCAAGGGTGGCATTTATATTGGGACAATCCTGGAGATATCGGAGAACCGACAACACTATCATTTTTTGAATCTCCCCATTACAAGGAAATATCGAATGTCCATTCTTCCCCGTCAAAATCCGTATACGAAGACATCATCACCTCGTATGTCTACACCAAAAAAATATATTTTCGAAACACTTTTGAGCTAAAGGATTTAGAAAATTTATCACGCCTGCCCTTCCGAGCTGTATTATCTTATACGGCATGCCGAGAGTCTTGTTTACCGGAAGAAATACACCTAAACTTTGCCCTGCCGATAGGCCCCAAAGCCGAAGAAAATCCGAGCTATTTAAGTACGATTATGCAAGCCGAAAACACTTTCCCTCTAAGATTAAGTGCCAAAGCCAAATTAAGAGAAAAGCATCTGGAAATAGAGTTGCAAGATAAGATTTTCGAAGATTGCGGAGAAGCGGAATTTGTAAGCCGTCACCCCAAAAGAAATGCGCTATCCGAATTACCGGAAACCACCGTTGCGGGGCACAATCAAATAGCGGTAGATTTCTCGGATGAAGAGCTTCCGCCGGATTTTAAGGGGATTATACTCTGCCCCGGACACGCTTATTACATAGAACCGAACAGCGTCGAAAATTTTCCCTCCGACACACAAAAAAATTTATCGCCCCTAACACCACCGTCCGCAACCACACCAACAGAACCGTCATCTTCCGAAAATCAAGGATTATGGTATTATATATTAACCGCATTTATCGCCGGATTGATATTAAATTTAATGCCCTGCGTTTTGCCGATATTAAGCCTTAAAGCCCTTTATCTGATACAAAATAAGCAGCACGCCAATATTTTTTCGGCATTATCATATTTAAGCGGTGTCGTTTGCTCCTTTTTAGTTCTGGCGGGAATTTTGTTTTATTTAAGAGAAATCGGCAATGAGCTGGGCTGGGGCTTTCAACTGCAATCCCCCCTATTCAACATAATTTTACTATTACTTTTCTTTATTATCTTTTTAAATTTGATAGACCGTCTTCCGTTACCGGATACATTTGCAAATACTTTAAGTAAAATTGCGGGCAAACAAAGTTTTCTGACCGGATTTTTCGCTGTATTGATAGCTTGCCCGTGCACCGGACCTTTTATGGGAGCGGCATTAGGGTATGCGATAACCAAAACGGCTCTGATATACTTCAGTATCTTTTTAGCTTTAAGTATCGGTTACGCTCTGCCCTATACAATGATAGAATTATTCCCGCGTTTTTTCTTAAAATATATTCCCAAACCGGGCTATTGGATGATAACCTTAAAACGTATATTGGCTCTGCCGATATTGCTGACTTGTTTTTGGTTAGGTTGGATTATCGCCAATCAAATCGCCCCTGCACAGAATAAAGCGGAAATTGCATGGGAACGTTACGAACCGAATAAAGTAGAAACCGCCATAAAAAACAATCAACCGGTGTTCATAAACTTTACCGCCAAATGGTGTCTTGTGTGTTTGCTTAACGATAAGAGCACACTGTCAACCGAAACATTCAAAAAGTTGACCAAACAAAAAGGCATCAAATTATATAAAGCCGATTGGACAAATAAAGACGAAGTTATCGGCGAAGCGCTTAAGAGGTATAATCGCAACAGCATTCCGTTATATGTTTATTATCCGCAAGGAAAGAACACGCCCAAGATATTACCTCAGATTTTGACCACAGATATCATAAAACAAGAGCTGGAGTAACAGAAATAAAAAACTCATTAAGAATTTGCCAACACTTTTGCCTTAAGTTCGTAGAGTTTATCGAGAGCCTCACGCGGCGATAAGCTATCGACATCAAGCGCCTTAAGCTCCAAGACGGCAGGATTTTCCGGCACAGGTTTCTCTTTTTCTTTAAGAATCTCAAAAAGCGGCAAATCATCTTCAACGGCAGTTAAAACTTTATGTTGTTTTTCATCTTCCAACAATTTCAAAACTTGTTCGGCCCGCTTGACGGTTAAAGCAGGAAGCCCGGCAAGTCTTGCCACATGAATACCATACGAACGATCCGCCGCCCCTTCAATTACTTCGTGCATAAAGACCACATTGCCGTTAAACTCTTTAATTTTCATACAATGCAGACTTAAACCTTTAAGTTTATTATGAAGTTTAGTAAGTTCGTGATAGTGCGTAGCAAAAATAGTCCGACAGCGATTAACTTCGGCCAATTGTTCAACCACTGCCCACGCGATAGAAAGACCGTCGAACGTTGCCGTACCGCGTCCGATTTCATCTAAGATAACAAAGGAGTGTTCATCAGCCCGATTAAGAATAGCGGCGGTTTCGACCATTTCGACCATAAAGGTAGAACGTCCGCGAGCCAAATCATCACTAGCGCCCACACGGGAGAACACTTTATTGACCACACCGATAACCGCGCTTTTCGCCGGAACGAACGACCCCATCTGCGCCATAATGGCAATAAGAGCGTTTTGTCGCAAGAACGTAGATTTACCGGCCATATTCGGACCGGTTAAAAGCCAAATTCTATCCTCATCATGTTTAAGCACACAATCATTACCGACAAAACTCGTTGCGTTTTCACGTTTAAGAGCGGCTTCAACCACCGGATGTCTTCCGTCAACCACTTCAAAATCCAAGCTATCGTTCAAGATTGGCCGCACATAGTTATAATCAGCCGCCAACTCTGCCAATGCGGCATCAACATCAAATTTAGCCATAATTTCTGCGGAGAGAGCAATCATATCGGCCTGCACCAAAGCGCGTTGCGTCAACTCTTCAAAAAGTTGCAATTCCACCGCCAACGCTTTTTCATCGGCAGATAAGACTTCGCTCTCCAAACGGCAAAGTTCGTCGGTAGTAAAGCGCACGGCGTTTAAGACCGACTGTCGATGAATAAACTTTTTATTTTCCAAGAGTTTATCGGCAAACTTAGCCGGCACCTCCACATAATAACCGATAACCGAATTATTTTTGACTTTAAGCACGGAAACCCCAGTTTCCTGAGCATATAGTTCACGAAGTTGCTCACATTGTGCCTCACTATCACTGCGAATATGACGTAAATGATCAAGAGGGGGATAAGCTCCTTCTTTAATAAAGTTTCCGTTTCTGGGCAACACTGGCAAATCATCACGATTATCCAGCAACATATTATCAATGGCATCCCAAAGCGAAGAATGGTCAAAGAAGCTGTTTGCCAATTGAAACAAAGCCTGAGGCGGAAGAGTATAAACCGTATCGGGTTGATAATTTTGGAAATTAAGAATAATCTCTTTAACTTTCGGAACAATTCTAAGCGTTTTTGCCAAATCAAACAAATCCTTAGGTCCTCCGCGTCCCAAACTCAGACGTTGCAATGCTCTTTTCATATCCAAACAATGTCTGAGAGCCTCGCGTAAAGCAAAACGCACTTCCGGATTATCCGCAAAAAAGGAAACCGCATCAAGTCTATCATTAATTTCTTTAATATTAAGGGAAGGCGAAGCCAAACGTTCCGCCAACAAGCGCCCCCCGACACCGGTAACGGTTCTGTCCAAAACACGAAGCAAACTGACGCCTCCTGCGGTAGCGGGATAAAGCAATTCCAGACTTTTCCGCGTTGCGGCATCAATTTCCATAATTTCGGTTTCGTGAATATGACGAGGAGTTTCAATACGCGGCAATTTACCTTTCTGAGTATTTTCGACATATTCGAACAAAATACCCGCGGCCACGGTTTCCGCCTTAGAAAAATCGCCGAAAGCGTCCAATGTCTGAACCTGATAAGCCTTAAGCAATGCGTTCACGGCGCTATCATAATTAAAACGCGCCTTAGGCCACACCGAAAGTCTTTCACGATATTCGGCAAATAGAGAGAAGAAATCGGGTAATTCGAGCAATTTATCAGAAATAAGTAGTTCGACCGGATCCAGTCTGGCCAAAGCGGTAGAAAGCACGGTATGCGCCGGCACCTCACCGATTTTTAAGGTTTGCAAGAAAAAAGCACCGGTCGAAATATCAAGCCACGCGATACCGATATCGGTTGTACGGACATAAGCGCAGGCGATAAAATTATCACGTTTAGCATCAAGCAGTGTATCTTCGGTCAAAGTCCCCGGCGTAACAAGGCGAACGACTTCACGTTTCACAATCGCTTTATAACCACGTTTTTTAGCTTCTTTCGGATCTTCGGTTTGTTCGCAAATAGCGACTTTATAACCAAGTTTGATTAAGCGCGCGAGATAAATTTCATACGCATGAAACGGCACGCCGCACATAGGGATTTCTTTACCGCTCGAGGATTTACTCCGACTGGTCAGCGTCAAACCAAGAGCCCCCGAAACCGTAACCGCGTCTTCAAAAAACAGCTCATAAAAATCGCCCATACGATAAAACAGGAGATACTCTGGATGCTCTCTTTTAATTTCAATATATTGAGCCATAGCCGGCGTCATAGCCTGCACATCGGTATCTTCAAACGAAGCCATACCGTTTTTTTGCATTTTAGCGCGACTTTCCTCTTTACAAGCGCAATTTTCACTGACTTCCAAAATATTTTTCTCTGTTACCGCGACAACACCGTCACTTTGTTTTTTTACACACGCCTCAACCACAGTACTAACTCTTTCAAAAAACGACAAATCAAAAATTACAAGATTAACGAATTCTAAACTCGGGGCGAATTATAATACAACAAGCACAGTTAGTCCACGATAATTTTAGAGATATACAAATGCTAAATCAAGACGATGAATTTTTAGGTGTAGACAAGAACTCCGGCTTTGCGCTGCGTGTAATTATTTTATCGATTCCCGCGGGACTGATTTTTTTAATATTAGGTTTGTGCGATATTTTATCAACACCGTTAGCCGCCTTATCATATATCTGCATTTTATTTTTTAATACCGTATTTTTAATGCCGATATCGACCGAACTCCAACAAATCAAGAAATACATTTTAAGTTTATCCTCGGGTAACAACGAAGAAAAAGAACTAAACAACTTAACCGAAAAAGAAACGAGAGATTTAACTGCGGCAATTAATTCGATGCATAAATTTTGGGTAGCCAAAACCGGCACATTAGAAAACCGAACTTTATCGGATGCCGCCGTATTGGACACATTACCCGACCCCTTAATAATGATAAATCAAACATACAGCATCATCGGCGCCAACCTTGCCGCCAGACGTTTATTTGAAACCGATTTAAACGGCAAATCCATCAAAAATTTCATCACTGATTCTAAATTTAACACGGTACTCGGCAAAGTTTTAAACAATGAGAGCAAACAAGAAGAATTGAATTTATGTTTAAGCAACAAAAAAGAGAAACCGAAATTTTATATTCGCATCAGTACGATTCCTTGGTTTGCGAAAGGGGATATTGTTGCCGTCATATCGTTTTATGATTTACACAAGGTATTAAAATTAGAGCAGATGCAGCAAGACTTTGTAGCCAATGCCAGCCACGAGTTGAGAACGCCCTTATCCATCATCTCCGGTTTTATAGAAACACTGCAAACGACTGCCAAAGACGATGAAAAAGCGCGTGAAAAATTTCTGCACATCATGCACGAACAAACCAGTTATATGTCGGCATTGATAGAAAATCTGCTCTCTCTGTCCAAAATAGAATTAAGCATTAACACGCCTCCGGAAGATAAGATAAGCATCAACGGGCTCATCCGCGAAATCAAGAGCGCATTAGAAATCAAACTGAAAGAGCATCAACTGGAATTAAGTACCCGTTTTGCCCGTCTGCCCCAAATTGTAGCCGATGAACATCAAATCACGCAAGTTCTGCAAAATTTGATGGACAATGCCGTCAAATACGCCTCCCCCGACAGCGTCGTATCGATTATTACCGCCAAAGTTCCGAGCATACCGAAAAACCGCTATTATGAAGTTGCGGAGGGAGAAGCGATTGAGGTAAGCATAAGCAACAGCGGAGTTACGATAAACCCAGAGGATTTAAGCCGCCTGACCGAACGATTTTATCGTCTGCAAGAGCACAAGAATCAAAACATCAAAGGAACGGGACTTGGATTATCCATAGCATCACAAATCATCAAACGCCACAAAGGCAATTTAATAATCACCTCGGAAAACGACCTGACCTCATTTAAGATATACCTTCCCATAAGAGCATAAAAAAAGGGCAGACACTCACCAACGAGTATCTGCCATACTTTTTATAAAGAACTATGCCTCATTTTCGGAATTTTTGCGCCGTCGATAAAAAATACGAAACAACGCCAATAAAAAGCCGACAACCAACAGCATCGCCCAATAAAGTCCCCACGTTTTCACAAGAACTTCAGGATAAATTTGATCTTTAGCGAGTGTAACATCATCAAAAACACATTTGCTGATAAAGATATTTTCTCTCACACCTGAAGAAGAACGGCCATAACGATAAATTTGCACCTTTTCACCGACAGAAAGCGCCTCTTTTTTAAAAACATCCTTCGGATAAGAATAATAAACCGTTTTATTATCAATCACAAAGCGTTTCCCGCTGATTTCGGTAAGAACACCATCGCCGACTTTTTCGAGTTTTCGATTAGGCGCCATTCCAAGCACGGCAAATACCGTAGCGGCAAAGAGCAACACCACCCTAATCAATGTATAACCATAATTATCAGGGGTAAACAACACCAATGCCATCACCACAAAAGCCAAAACAACAAGGATAATCAGTCGTTGAAGGCTCAACAATTCATTCCAATAATGCCGACACAAGGCCTCATTTATAGCTTTCGCATCTTGAATAGACACTTTAGAGATAAGCGGTTCATCACCTTTATCATAAACAAAACACTTGTCACCGACTTTCAAACTATCGGTATATCCCAACCCAAGCAACGACAAACCATCAAACGCTTTTTTCGGAAACCAACTCCGACACACACTATCCTTATCGCTGACAATACTGACTGAAACCGCATCATAATCAACCGTTTCAATCACACCGCTGTCAATCAGCTCATAATCGGTCGAAACAATGCGACTGCACGAGGTTATGAGCAAAACCGTCAATAATAACCAAAACTTTTTCATACTAATTATTTTTTTTAAGTAAAACATAATAATCGAATAACCGTTGCCAAAATATCACAAAAACCAAAAGATTTCAAGCCCAAAAGACTCTCGCGCCAAACCAAGAATTTTATCACATAAAAAAAAGGCCGCCCCAAAAGAGCGACCTTACCAGCATCTCAAATCATATTACAAATAGCGTCTGGGGTTAGCTTTATATGTACCCAAGAAATGAATACTCTCGGAATAAAATTTAAGTTCCTCGAAAGCCAACTTAAACTCACGAGATTCGGGATGCGCCTCAATTTCGATATAGAACTGTGCGGACACAAAGTTCCCGCCAATAACATAACTTTCGATTTTGGTTAAGTTAACACCGGTTGTAGCAAACCCGCCCAATGCTTTATAGAGTGCCGCCGGAATATTTTTCACATGAAAGACAAGCGAGGTAATAAATTTAGAACCATCATCTTTCGGCATAGATTTATTTTTGCTCATCACCAAAAAGCGGGTTGTATTATTTTTTTCATTTTCGATATTCGGCGCCAAAATTTGCAAACCATAGATATTAGCCGCCAATTTAGAAGCGATAGCGGCTCTGGTTTTATCTTGCATTTCAACAATACGTTCGCAAGATTTAGCGGTATCGATACGAGAAAGCGCCTTAATGGAATGTTGTTTTAAGAATTCGGAACATTGCGCCAACGCCTGCGGATGAGAAGCTGCCGCTTCAATATCCTCAAGTTTCGCCCCCGGAAGAGCCAAAAGCTGATGTTCCACGCGTAAAAAGTGTTCTCCGACAATGGTTAATCCGGTTTTAGGCAACAAAAAATGCACATCGGAAACCCGTCCGGCATTAGAATTTTCAACCGGAATAACGGCAAAATCGGCCTCACCGTTACTTACCAATTCCATAGCCTGTTCAAACGTATCGCAAGGAATATAATCCGCCCCCGGAAAAAGTTCGGTACAAGCGATATGCGAATAAGCGCCGAGCGCCCCCTGAAAAGTAATTTTCTGCATTTTTCATACCCTCAAAAATAAAATTCAATTACAGCAAGAATATCAAAAAAAGCCCTACTGTCAAGTCGGAGTTTCTTGAAAAACAAAACTTCACATAAGCCTATACGCTGCTTAACTTAATCCATCACAATACTATAGATTAATATTGCCCTTTTTGCGCAAATTTCTCATGCCACTTTGTCATCACATTAACCGCTTCGTCACGACACTCTGCAATCGGTGTCGCGTAAACGCCGTCTTTAAGCATTTGGTATAAATCATCATCTTTAAAACCGATACGCGCCGCATCTTCACGAGTAGCCGCAAAATAAATATTTTGAATATTCGCCCACTTAGCCGTCATCAAACACATCGGGCACGGCTCACAACTTGTATAGAGCGAACAATCGCTTAAATCCCAAGTTCCCAGCGCCTGACAAGCCAAACGAATAGTATAAACTTCACCATGAGCGGACGGATCGTTATTTGCTAAAACATGATTAAACCCTTCGGCAATTTTTTTTCCATCTTTATAAATTACAGCCCCAAACGGTCCCCCCATCGGCACATCAGCACAAGCAAGAGAAGCCGCCGACATCTGGATAGCTTCTTTCATGGCCTCAACATCTTGTTTTGTAATTTCAACCATCACAAACCTCTTTAAATAACATCACAAACATTTTAGAAATATAAGAAAAACAAAAAAGAGTCAAGTCCCCTCAAATAGAGAAATATTAAAGAAAAATCCATGAAATTATCATTTCCTCTTTACAAACAAAAAGTGCGGTCCTTACACCGCACTTATAATTTACAAGTCTTAAAGAGCCCACCCAATAAATTCTCTCCAACGCATCTAAACTTTCACGCCTCAAAGAACTCACCGCAAGCCCCATTCCGACACATCTAAGTCTTTTATTCTTTAAAGAACTTATTGGTTTTCGGGAATCCAAACGGGACCAAACGACCGACTTGCGCCCGATGCCCGAGCCATGTAAGCAGCTCTTTCTCATTAGCCACCCCGCCGGAACGATTATAACAAAAACCTTCTTCTTCCTTAAAGATTTGGATGTCAGACATTTTGCATCCCGCCTGATATTTCTGTAAACCAACACCACGACCACGCGCCATGGTTGGAATTTCTTCCAATTTAAAGATAAGCAGTTTACGGTTTTCACCAACAATAGCCACCATATCGCCGGTAATTTTCTTACAGAACGCCGCCGTTTCACCTTCTGCCAAATTAAGGATTTTACGTCCGTTGCGTGTTTGCGCAATAATATGACTTTCATCAATCACAAAGCCGTGTCCGTAATCAGAAGCAACCACATATTTTGCCCCTTTTTCAAAAACAAACATAGCGCAAACATTATCCGTACCGCCCAAATCAATCATCAAGCGCACTGGTTGTCCAAATCCACGTCCTGAAGGAATTTCGCTGGCATTGATATTAAAGAATTTACCGGATGTATCAAACAAAATGATTTTGTCGGTTGTATAGGCATGAATAGCCAACTGCAACGCATCATCTTCCTTGAATTTGAAGTCATCATTAAGCGGCACATACCCCTTCATACTTCTAATCCAACCTTTTTGCGAAAGAATAATGGTAATCGGCTCTTTTTCAACCATAACTTCAATCGGCACATCAACATCTTCGGGCATATCGGCAAACTGACTGCGACGACGACCAAGCGGTGTTTTTTTGCCAAATTTATCTTTCATCACATTGATTTCTTCCGCTAATTTAGCAAAACGTAAATCTTCACTGCCGAGTAATTTTTCAAGTTCATTTTTCTCTTCGGTCAGTTCGTCAAATTCACCGCGAATTTCCTCTTCTTCCAATTTACGCAAGTTGCGCAATTTCATATTGAGAATAGCTTCCGCCTGATTATCGGTCAAAGCAAATTTCGCCATCAATGATGCTTTAGCATCTTCTTCTTCACGAATAATGCGAATAACTTCATCCAAATTCAAATACGCAATCAAATAACCGGATAAAATTTCCAATCTGGCCATAATTTTATCCAAACGATATTGCGATTTGCGAATAAGAACTTTATGTCTGTGATTTAGATATTCTTTAAGAACTTCCTTAAGGCTCATCACTCTCGGCACACCATCGGAAGAAAGCACGTTCATATTCATAGCAAAACGCACTTCAAGTTCGGTCTGTTTGAATAAATGCTCCATTAAGAGATTAGCATCAACTGTACGATTCTTCGGTTCCAAAACAATACGCACATCATGAGCGGATTCATCGCGAACATCAGCCAAGAGAGGCAATTTTTTATCTTCCAAAAGTTGTGCGATTTTTTCAATCAATTTGGATTTAATCACTTGGTACGGAATTTCCGTAACCACAATTTGATATTGCCCTTTACCAAGGTCTTCTTTTTCCCATTTCGCCCGAATACGGAAATAACCTTTACCATGCGTATAAGCGTCAACAATCGCCTTCTGATCAGCAATAATCAAACCGCCGGTAGGAAAATCCGGCCCTTTAACATATTTAACCAAATCCGTAATTTCGCATTCTGGATTTTTGATTAAATAGAGCAAAGCATCAGCCACTTCGCCTAAGTTATGCGGCGGAATATTCGTTGCCATACCAACGGCAATACCGGCCGAACCATTACACAAGAGGTTTGGCACGGCCGCAGGCATAACCACGGGCTCTTGTTCTTCGCCATCGTATGTATCCATAAAATCAACGGCGTTTTCATTTAAGCCTTCCATTAAGGCCATAGCAAATTCGGTCAAGCGCGCTTCAGTATAACGCATGGCGGCTGCGCCATCTCCGTCAATATTACCAAAGTTACCCTGTCCGTCCACCAAAGGATAGCGCACAGAAAAATCTTGCGCCAAACGCACCATCGCACCATAAACAGCGCTATCGCCGTGTGGGTGATATTTACCGATAACGTCACCAACCACTCTCGCACATTTCTTAAAACCGGATTTGGGATCAAGTTTTAACTGACGCATCGCATACAACAAACGACGATGCACAGGTTTAAGTCCGTCACGCACATCAGGCAACGAGCGAGCCACAATCGTTGACATCGCATAAGAAAGATATCTTTTGCTTAATTCTTCTTTTAACTTAACGTCATGAATTCTTTCTTCTACAACTTCTTCTTCCATTACACCCTCAGTTATCATCTGCCGCAAGGCAAAAACTTAGTTCAATATATAACCAACGACGCCCTCAAATCAAACAGCAGACATTTTCTATTATCTTCATCACCCGCCATCTGACGCTTAGTCCAAAGTATATCTCAACCGACAAAAACTCAGACTGCGACGCCGTAAAAATGTTTCTCCGTCTCTTCCTTCTGCTTTGCTTCATGATTAAGCGCCACCGCTTCTGTTTGTGATGTGTTTTCATTAACGGCATCTTTGCCATCAAAATAGCGCCACACATCAGCCCTAGAAGCTGGTATCGTCAAATTATGAAACTTAAAAAAGTTCTCTTTTAAGAAAAACTCAGTCATCTTTAGCACATTAAAAATTTCTGCATAAGTCGGTTGATAGTTGTTATCCACAACAAAATGCGGATATAAGAACAACTTATCGCGATACGGTTCCCCAACTTCTCTGCAAACGGCCTTTCCCGTACGAGGCGAAACATAATAAAGTCCCTCGGTTTGCCCCGTGACCGCACAACAATCAAGCGACAACCCCACCCCTAAATATTCCAAAGCATAAAACTCAAAAAAGGCATATTGCACCAGCATCTCTTTAAGATCAGAAGCGGCAAAAAAACGACCGGCCACCTCATAGAGTAACGGCGCTTCCTCATTTTCGTTCAATAAAGCTTTAAACATCGGCAACAATGAAGTCATCAATTCCAAGCGCCTAAAATCAGACATCATCAAAACGGCATTAGGTTCCAGCAATTCCAGCCGAAAAAGGCGACGCATATTTTCTTCCAACCTCGCCGACGCTTCAAAAAAGATTTTATTCCCCGGTTGAAATAAGCCTCTGTTTTTTTTAGAAGTTCCGTCAGCAACAAACGCCGTAATTTTTCCTTTACAACGCGTCAACAACGTCACGATTAAGGCTTTTTCGCCATATTTTCGCGCGCTTAGCACATATCCTTCATCTTTAATTATCATTTTTTGAAGCACAAACCTAATAAAACATAGCTAGAACTATAAACTTTTTGAGGTGATTGTCAACCATCAGCGCTCAAGATGTGCAAAGATACCCCTTGATTTCCGCACCATTTTACCCCACACAAAAAGCTCAAGCGGATAAGACCTCTCTCTTATTTAACAACAAGCAAAAAAAGTCTACCCACTCGAGCTTAGTAATATTCAAAACACAAAAGACGGCTTAAAAGATATCCAAACGTTTGCGCACTTCATCAAACTGTTTCAACACTTCCAATACACCTTTCATATCTTTAAGCGCAATAGTGTTCGGACCATCAGAAAGTGCCTTATCTGGATTCTCGTGTGTTTCCATAAATACGGCAGCCACGCCAACAGCCACAGCCGCTCTTGCCAGAACCGGAGCAAACTCACGTTGTCCACCTGAAGAACCGCCCATACCGCCTGGTTGTTGTACGGAGTGTGTCGCATCAAAGATAATCGGACAACCGGTATCTTGAGCCATACGAGGCAACCCACGCATATCCGTAACGAGTGTATTATAACCGAAACTTGTACCACGTTCGGTCAAACAAACATTATGATTACCAGATTCGTCGCATTTAACCACCAAATTTTTGGCTTCCCAAGGCGCCAAGAACTGTCCTTTTTTAATATTAACCACTTTACCGGTCTGAGCTGCAGCCACAACCAAATCTGTCTGACGGCATAAGAAAGCCGGAATTTGGAGCATATCAACATGTTGAGCCACAATAGCGCACTGTTCATGTTCATGCACGTCAGTAACGATTGGCAAATTATTATAAAGTTTTTTAATTTCATCAAACGTGCGCATACCTTCTTCCAAACCCACACCGCGCGCACCATGAATAGAAGTACGGTTAGCCTTGTCAAAAGAAGCCTTAAAAATATAAGGAATATTAAGTTCCTTAGTAATTTCCACCATAGCGCCTGCAATATCAATAGCATGCTGTCTGCTTTCAATTTGGCAAGGTCCGCAAAGCAAACCAAAAGGCAAATTATTAGAAAGTTTTACGCCATTAACGTCAACAATTCTTTGTTCCATAGTTATCCCTTTCAAAAAGTATCAGTTGCAAGAAAGGTATGTCATTTTTCTTTAAGCGTCAATCAAAATAAACTTTTCCCCATTCTCTCCCAAGAAACACAAAAAAAATCCCCGATTTGCCGTAGCAAAAAGGGGATAAAATTCAAAGTACGTTAAGCGCTTTTCTTCCGCATCTTATCCAGTTTATTAACCTGATGATTATAGATGGACGCGTAAGAAACACCTTTTTGCATCATTTGTTCCTGAAGAGAAAAACCATTATCGTGCGCTTCTTTTTCTGCGCGCTGTTTAACCTCTTCCAAGACCTCCGGCATCAATTCAATGTTATAACTGACAGCGTATGTGAATAAAATTCTGATATTCAGTTTTTCATCCAACAAATCCCTTTGCAGCGTTAAAACATCTTCATCTGAGCCCCGAACAAGATACTTTTTATTTTTGTAACGTCTGTGCCATCCGCTTCTGCTCATAGAAAGAGCATAGGTAAACAGCGTAGAGTTATGCTCTAGCATAAACTCCAGACAAGAGAGATACATCTGAGACGTCTGCTCCATATAAAGGCGAAGAAAATTTCGCGCATCAGCCAGATTACCCAAACCACACAACGCTTCAACAAAAGCTAATTCTCTCTCTGCACTCAATGTGCCAACTTCGGCTTCGCGAACGAATGCCATAATTTCTGTCTTACACATAACAAAATAATTAAATTAAAAAAAATAAAAAACCTAAAAATAAATAAGTTCGAGTAATGTAGCGCCTGCAATCCTTTTTGTAAAGCAAAAAAACACCCTCCGCCGGATTAGCGAAGGGTATGTAGTTAAATCAGAACGTTAGCTACGAGGACTAAACTTAAGTTTAAGACTTTCATCAAATAGCGCCATGAGTTTCTTTGGCATATTTGACATAATCCTTATAATATTCCTCCAGACTCTGCTGCACTTTATAGTTTACGGTACCTTTGGGGAATTTACCGCGTTTATCGGCTTTACCCGCAGGCATTCCGGTCAAAAGCTCAATACCGTCATCGACCGTATCAATCGCATAGATGGAGAACAAACCGTTATCAACCGCATCAAGAACATCTTCACGCAGCATCAAATTAGCGACATTAGTCCGCGGAATAATAACACCTTGATCCCCGGTTAAACCGTTATATTTACAAACTTCGAAAAAGCCTTCAATTTTTTCGTTCACCCCGCCGATAGGTTGAATTTCGCCAAATTGATTAATAGAACCCGTAACGGCAAGAGATTGTTTAATCGGCAAATCTGCAATAGCCGAGAGCATGCAATAATATTCAGTAGAAGATGCAGAGTCGCCATCCACTCCACCATACGATTGCTCAAAAACAATGGAAGCGGAAAGAGATAGCGGCGAATGTTTCGCAAAACGATTAGAAATCAGCGCCTGCAAAATCAAGACACCCTTAGAGTGAATAGGACCGCTCATCGCAACTTCACGTTCAATATTGATAAACTCACCACGCCCCAAACGAACCTGCGTTGTAATACGTGTCGGCTTACCAAAAGAATTGCGTGTAAAGTTATAAACCACCAACCCGTTAATCTGCCCTACTCTTTCGCCTTTAACATCAAGCAAGATGGTGCCTTTATCAATTTGCTCAAGCATCGCTTCGTTTACTCTATCCGCGCGATAGATTTGCGATTTGATAGCTTGTTCGATATGATTTTTACCGATTTGTGTAGCCTTAGATTTACGCGCCCAATAGTCAGCTTCTTTAAGCAAATCGCCAATAGAAGAAACGTGTGCGGTCAATTTTTCGGTATCGTCAGCCAAACGAGATGAATATTCAATCACTCTGGCAACAGCCTGTTTATTAAGAGAGCGCAAATTTTTCTTCTTAGTCAAAGACCCGATAAGTTTCGCATATTCAATTTCATTTTCATCGGTTCTGTCAATCGCCATACCAAAATCAGCTTCTACTTTAAAGTAATCGCAAAAATCGGAATCACGTTCGCTAAGTAAGTCATATAAATCGGCATCACCGGTCATAACCACTTTAACGTCCAAAGGAATTGGCTGAGGATCAAGCGAAATGGTTGAGAAACTTGTATCTTCATTTGGCGCTTCGATTTTAATTTCTTTAGAAGCGAGAGCACGTTTAAGAGACTCCCAAGAATAGGGTTGCAATAAAAGTTTTCGAGCGTCAATCAACAAGAAACCGCCGTTAGCTTTATGCAGCGCTCCGCTTTTAATCAAAGTAAAATCGGTAATTAGCGCACCAAATTGTTGCAATCGTTCAATTTTTCCGACCAAATTACCCTGCGTTGGGTGATCAAGCAACACAATCGGCGCACCGCTGTTCGGAACATTTTTAACCACCACATTAACTTTAAATTTGCTATACTTATCTTCCTCTTGTTGACTTTTAAGTTGACTAAGCAATCCGAGCATTGGTTCTTCTTCAGTTTGCGGCTTACTGTCCTGATTATAATCCGGCACAAAACTGGTAATATTATCCAAGATATAGAGTTGCACGGATTTTAGATATTCCGCCACTTTTTTATTTCCGCGATATTTCTGTTTAATTTCGCTAAGAGGTTTTTTAATGGCGTCTTTAACCAATCTTTCTTGAAGTTTTTTAATTTCCTCGGTTTGTTTTTCTTCCCAAGCCGGAGCGTCTTCCTGATGCTGAGCGATTTCCTCCTGCATAGCATTCAAATCCGCCATAATTTCATTTTTTTCCTCATCGGAAAGAGTATCAAAAACATCCGGACTGATAATCTCGCCGTTTTTCATCGGTGCGACAACCACACCCATCGGCATATGCAAGAGAGAAACTTTTTTACCTTTAGCTTTCTTTTGCAGAACTTTCACATAGTCATTACGTTTTTCCTGATATTTTTCGCGAATAATGGCAAGTTGCTCATCATACATTTCATTTTTAACAACTTCAGGGAGTTCATGTTCGACTTTATCGGCAAACTCTTCCATTTCCTTAGCAAAACCGCTTGCTTCGCCGGCCGGAAAGTTAATGGCAATCGGCTTATGAGGCTCTTCAAAATTATACACATAAACCCAATCATCGGGGGTTGCGCGTTTTTTTCCTTCTTTCTCAAGAATACGCTTGACCAAACTGGTTTTACCGGTACCTTCCGGTCCCAAGCAAAACAAATTATACCCTTTAGATTTAATGTTAATTCCAAGCTCAACCGCGCTGATGGCTCTATCTTGTCCCAAAGCAGAAAGTCTTTCTTCCAAATCCGCCGTTGTATTAAACTCAAATTTAGCCGGATCGCATTTACGATAAAGTTGCTCAGAAGTTAATTTCGTGATAGCCATTTTAAAAAATATCCTCTAATACTATATAAAACCGACGTCCTTAATTTATGGATGTATCTTAATAAAAAAAAACTAACATAGAGTAAAGATTTTGCAAGATTTAGAATTTAGCGACATAATTTTTGCGTCAATTGGAATTGGAGGTATAATTTTTGTATACTTTCATATCCGTTTTCGTCTGCTCCGCTTTTTAAAAATAGCCGCCCAAAAAAGTTTACAAAAAATCAAGAATAAAGAACGGCATTTTTTCTATAATTCACACTATACCAAACAAACCGCCACACGCAAATTCTTTCATCAATCCGCCACCGCTGAAGCAAAAATATATACAGCCTTAAGCACTTCTCTGAAAAAAGGCGAAAAAGAGCTTCAAAAGGCAATTAAGCAAACCCCGCGAAATTGGCGGTTATTATTACTCTACGCAGACATATGTCTAACACAAAACAAGCGCGTTGAATTTGGGAATACCTTAAATAATCTACATTTACCATTTGGGGCGCCATCGGCATTACGAGCAGATTATTTGCGCTTAACCGCGCTCAATGAGTTATATCAAACCAACATGTACGACGCATCAAAAAAATTATCAAAAGCCTTAAAAATCTATCAAAAAAACGGCTATTCATATGAAGAAGCGGAGTGCTATTTAGCCCTAGGTCAAACCTATCGCATCAGCGGCGTATTTGATGTAGCCTATACCATGTTCCAAGAAGCCGAAAAGCTTTATAAATCAATGGAACTGTCGAGCAAACAAGCCGAAGCCGTCGCGTATCAAGGTTTATTGGAAATAAGCCGTGAAAATTATCACACATCAGAAGAATATTTCATAAAAGCAGAAGAGCTCTGCCAAGAACATCAATTAGTTCAAACCATAAGCGACATCAAAAATTGGCACGGTTTAGCCCTCTATTTGCAAGCCAAACATTCACAAGCGCAAAAGCTCTTTCAAAGCATCATTTCCGACAAATTCCCTGCCACCAAAGAAGCCCAGGCCTTTGCTTATGAAATGCTGGGCCGAATAACCTTCCACGCAAAAAAATATGCCACAGCCCTTCGCTACACGGAACAAGCCATGATATGTCACAAAGACACGCATCATCAAGCGGGTATTTTTGAAAGTTTATACCTAAAAGCAGAAATCTATTATGCCACCGACAATTTACAAAAAAGCACCGAAATACTGACCGCTTTAGTCCGCAACAAGACCTCAAGTTACACCACCTTTTACCCTGCAAACGCCTATTCACTGCTTGGTTTGATTGAAATGCGTCAAAACAATCTGCGCATGGCGCGCACCTTGTTTAAGCAAGCTCTGGATTTAGAAAACAGCAAAAACCGCCTAAAAGGAGCAGCGATAGATTACAACAACTTAGCCGAAATCTGCTTACAAGAAGGCGATAAAAACGGAGCAGAAAAATATCTTCGCCAAGCATTAAACTATGCCGAAGAAATAGAAGATAACGAGCTCAAAGAATATCTGAAAGCCAAACTATAACCAGTATACACAAAACCAAAATATAGAAATATACTTTTTTCATCTGAAGGAACCTATATTCCGACAACAAAAAGCAACGATATTGAAAGTCAAGCATAAAAATCGCGCAAGCGAGCATTTAATATCGTAATCATTTTATGAACGACAGCAATAACGGCAAGCTTTCCCGGTTTGCCGTTATTTTTCAGCCTAAAATAAAAATCTCGTAA
>CASFTO010000100.1 GCA_949297665.1 uncultured Alphaproteobacteria bacterium
ATATATGTATAACGACAAACCCTTGAAGAAACACATGTTGATTCAGACAATCAGTCGCGTTAATAGAAAATATCCCGGCAAAGACTACGGCTTTATCATCGATTATATCGGTATTAGGGATAATATGCGTGAAGCAATGAAGCTTTACGGTGGGGATTCTTCTGTCGCACCGTCCACTGACGATGTCGCTCAAGCGACAGAGATATTTAGGGAAGAAATGGAGATTCTTAAAGTCTTGTTTAAGGGTTATGATTTGTTTCCTTTTCTGGATCCCAATGGAGACCCTGTCAAGCGATATACGCTTTTGGCAAAAGCTGCCGAATATGTGTTTGTTTCAACGCAAGAGTTGAGCACGTTGAAAAACGGCGGTAAAAACACACAAAAAGTTTCATTCAAGACCTATTTTTTGAGAACCGTTAAAAGAATGCGCGCCGCATACGACATTTGTCAGCCTTCCGGAGAACTCGGCGAAGAGGAATCGGCACTTGCGCAATGTTTCATGGCAATAGCAGGGTTTGTACGCAAAATGAGCGGAACAAGCGAAGTTGATACAGAAACCATGAACCGACAAGTCGCAAAAATGGTTGAAGAAGCATTGAAATATAACGACGTCGAGAGCGTTTTGGAAAGTGGTGAGCAAGAGGATATTTTCAGCCATGAATTTTTTGAAAAACTCTCCGATGTTAAAATGCCTGCAACGAAGCTCGAAATGCTTGTTAAATTACTCCGCAAGCAGATTAAAGAATACGGCAGAACCAATCAAGTAGCGGCAAAAAAGTTCCAGGAAATGCTTGAAGAAACAATAAAACAATATCACGAAAGAAGAAAAAGTCTTTCTGCCGAGGAGGCCGGAGAAGCCCAAGAACAGGCAAGTGAAGATATTATTAGGAATGCTACCGAACAGGCATTGCGTATTTTAAAAGATATGAAGGCAGACCGTGATAGCTTCCGCAAGCTCGGTCTTACTTTTGAAGAAAAGGCTTTCTATGACATATTGATTTCATTGCGCGATGCGTATAATTTCGAATATGGTACAGACAGAGACGTGAACGGCACTATTGTCAACGATAAGTGCAAAACTCTCGCCAAACGCATTAAAGAGATCATTGATACCAAGTCGTCTTTTGCGGACTGGCTTAATAATCAGATTGTTCGCGATCAGCTTAAATTCGATATAAAAGTATGCCTTATTAAAAGCGGTTATCCTCCTCAATACAGCCCCGAAGTGTTTCGCAAAGTAATGGAACAGGTCGAAAATTTTGAGGAAAATAATTAAAAATTTTAGTGTAAAACGGTAGAATGAGGTTAATTCTATGACTCACGATGAAAGAGAAAAATTTTGGAATACGATTTGTTCTTTGCATGGGAGAGATATTTGTGCGGAACGTGAAGAGTTATTGAAAACCATAAAATTCCCTAAATATTTGTACCGTTATCGACCTGTAAATACCAAAAATTTAGAGGCGCTTAGGACAAATAGACTTTATTTTTCTTCAGCTAACTATTATGATGATCCGTTTGATACTTTTTTGCACATCGATATAGAAGAATTAAAGAAAGAATATTTAAGCATATTACGGTTTGATGAAAATGCCGAAAATAAAATAAATTATGTCAATTCTCTTTTGGGAGGAATTCTTAATAAAGAACAATTATCGCAATTTAATTTAGAAAGCTTAAAATATGCACAATCTTCAAATGTTGTTGATGAATTTTTAAGTTTTGCGTTGGCGTTGCGAAGCGAACTAAAGAAAGATGTTTGGTCAGTTTGTTTTTCGGAGAGTGGATTTAATGAATCATTGTGGCTAAAATATGCAGACCAACATAAGGGTTTTGTTTTGATCTACGATTTAGAAAATGATGATAATTATTTGTGTGGCAAACAACAAAAATGTTGTGATTGTGGTATAAAGAATTTCGGAACGCCACTGTATCCGATATATTACTCGGATGCTCCTTATAATGCTACTAACTTTGCGAAATTCGTCATGCTGAGAAAAGCTGGAGAATTGATGAAAGTTTCTATTCCTAAGGAAATTTATGAGAGTCTTGGGGCAATGTTATGGGAGATAGAAAGAATAATTCTTATTAAAAAAGAATGCCACAAATATGATGAAGAGTGGCGTATGATTACCGGTTGTCCAATGAAACCGCCTATTTTGATGGAGTGGATTCCAAGTGGACTTATTCTTGGTTTAAAAATGGATTTGGCAGAAGAAAATCTTGTAGTAAGTCTGGCGAAGACAGCGGGAATTAAAAACATTTATAAATCTTATA
>CASFTO010000101.1 GCA_949297665.1 uncultured Alphaproteobacteria bacterium
CTAAAGATTTGAGTAAACAAATCGAGGCGCGGTTAAAAGAGGAAAAAACGGAACAAAAGGATAGTACTAAAGTGCAAAAATTAACGCCGACACAATTATCTTTTATTCAAAAGCAAAAACAAAATTCCGCTTAAGCAAAGTTAAGCCTTTTCTAACTAAAATGTGTTATACTCTATTTAGATGAGGTTAGAATAGGGCATTTTAGGATGAAAAAAATACGTTCAAATCGCAGAAAGATAAAAAAAGCAGCAGAATTGGATGAAATGCAAATCACCCGAAAAAAGAAATTGCGGAACGTAATCAGAAAAAAAAATCAAAAAAGAAAAAACACTCGAAAATCTTGGAAACTCAAATTGTTTATGATTTTGCTTTGGTTAATCGTCGTTTTGGGGGTCTTGGGCGGTTTGTTTGTTTATTATTGCTATAAAACATTACCCGATTTTTCTAAAGCTATTTATATTGAAAGACAACCTGGGGTTAAAATTTTAGCTGCTGACGGGCGCGAAATTACTTCTTACGGCGGTCTGTTCGCTGAACCTGTTGATGTTGATGAATTACCTGCTTATGTCTATCAGGCGGTTATCGATACCGAAGACAGACGCTTTTTTAAACATAGCGGATTTGATTATATCGGGTTTGCTCGGGCTATGGCGGTTAATTTGGTTAAAATGCGCTATGCTCAAGGTGCTTCGACTATTACTCAACAGGTGGCAAAAAATCTATTTCTGACACGCGAAAAAAGTATTAAACGCAAAGTTCAGGAGTATCTTTTGGCTCAGTGGTTGGAAAAACATTTTACTAAAAAGCAAATTTTGAATATTTATCTTAATAGGGTGTTTTTTGGCAGCGGTGCGTATGGCCTTAATGCTGCAGCTAAACGTTTCTTTAATAAACAAGCCAAAGATTTGAATTTGCGTGAAGCCGCTATTTTAGCCGGTGCGCTTAAGGCTCCCAGCCGATATAATTATCTTACGAATAAATCGTTGGCTTTGAAACGTTCCGAAATTGTTTTGAAATTAATGCGGAGAACCGGCTCTATCTCTCTTCAAGAGTGGGAAAATGCTATTAATCTTCCTATCGGTGATGCTAATAAAGATAAAATTTTGGGCGCTCGGTATTTTGGCGATTTTATTATGAGTGAATTGTCTAAGTTGGTTAAAATTTCTAATCAAGATGTTTATGTCTTTACCACGCTGGATTATAATTTGCAACAACGTGCCGAGTATTTGCTGCGTAAATATTTGCGGCTAAATGCTCATAAACATGTATCCGAAGGAGCGGTGGTTGTTTTGGATAGAAACGGGGCTATTAAAGCGATGGTCGGAGGGGCTGATTATAATAAAAGTCAGTTTAACCGCGCAACTCAGGCGTTACGTCAAGCAGGTTCTTCGTTTAAATTGTTTGTTTATCTGACCGCTTTTGAAAATGGGTTTTCTCCTGATGAATTATTGGCGGATGAACCTATTCGTATTGATGATTGGGAACCGCAAAATTATGATAAAAAATTTAGGGGCGCTGTTAGTCTTAAACAAGCGTTTGCTCAATCGCTTAATGTAGCTACCGTGGATTTGGCGACTTATCTTAATTTGGAAGATATTATTTCAATGGCGCTGAAGCTGGGTATCACAACCGATGTCAAAGATGAGCCGTCTATTATTTTAGGGGCTACGGAAGTTCGGGTTATTGATATGGCAGCTGCTTATGCCGCAACCGCTAATGGCGGTTTTGCCGTCTTTCCTTATGCTATTCGTGAGGTTACTAATACGGACGGGTATCGCTTGTATCAATACAAGTCTTCGCAGAGAGAGAGAGTTCTTAAACCTGATACAGTGCGCAATATTAATATGTTATTGCGCGAAGTTGTCGCTTCCGGTACGGCTAAAAAAGCGCGTAAAGTTAAAAATGCGCGCGGGAAAACAGGGACTTCGCAAAATTATCGCGATGCTTGGTTTATTGGTTCTAACGATCGTTATACCGCGGCCGTATGGGTTGGTAATGACGATAATTCACCTATGGATGAAATAGGGGGGGGAACTTTACCGACGGAAATTTGGGCCGAAATTATGAAATAAATTTTTGCTCGGAAATTATTATATCCCCATGTCGCGGATAAATCGTGTTCCAGTAATGCTCCCGTTGGCAAATTTGCCTCTTACCTCTATCAGATGATTGTTGAATTTGCGCCATTTTTTTATGGTGGAGCGATTGCGGGTAAATTCTAACTCAATGTTTGCGGTCCCGTTCTCTGATACGCGTTTGTTGTAGCCGATATGACTGCAATCCGAACTGCCTATGCCGAAATCGTTGCGGGCAAGTTGTATATAGCCACGCTCTCCTTCTTCAAAATATTTTCCGCACCAGTTTTCTGTTTCTGCAGTGGCAGGGGAGATTGTTATGTTGCTCAAACACAAAAACAGTAGTGCTAATGCTGTTTTTTTCATTGCACAACTCCTTAATAGTTTATTTTGGCTTATGTTATATATTATTTTTGTTTAATTGTCAATAGTTTTGTCTACACATTTTGTTCTATTTGGTATGTTTATTGCGAGATTGTTACATGGCGATAAAAAAAACAAACAGACCGACGTGCTGTGGCGGTCTGTTTGTTGATAATTAAACTGTTTTGTCGGCTAAGGCGCAATCTGTCTATTTAAATCAATTGCTTGATAGCACTGATTAAATATTTCGGCGGAAATACCATAAACATCGAGATTGTTGGCATGTAAATAATCTCCGCGGCTTAAATATTTGGGACCATCATGCCAAGGAACTTCATAACGAATGTCTTCAGTTAATTTGATGAATGTGTGTAGACTCTTATCCGATTGTTGACGACTGTAACAGTATACCAACTGCGAGTTGTACGGTTTCGACAGCTCAAATGCAATGAAATTTTGTACTTCTTCGTAAGTATAATTCTTCATAATCCTTATTGTTTTTATAGTAATATCTTCATAATTTTTAATCTTTGTCAGTCTAGTTGTTTCGTGGGGGGATGGCAAGACTTTTTTTAGCTAATTACTCATTTTTTATTTTTATCGCGCTTATTAAGTTTATTTTTAGAAGAAAGTGCTACATTCTGATAAAAGTTAATGACCATATAAGGGCTGATTATGTCGAAATTACATTTTACTTTGAAAGATATCTTTGCAATATCGGTGATATTGTGGTTGTGGAATTTGTGCTTGCCTTATACATTGGCGACAGCTTGCTTTATTTGTTTGGCTTTTGTCGGGTTGGGATGGAAATTCGGTGAACGTGCGTCCTTTGCTGATGCTTGTTTTATCGCCGCATTCTTGTTGAACCTTTGGTATGTGCTGGCTTCTTGGGGAAATGTGCGGCAATATGATTATTTTAATTTTGTGATGCATACCGATTATTTTTTACAACACGATTTCTTTTTGACGCATCCTACGGCTTATTGGAAAACGGTTTATTTTCAACCGCCGCTTTGGGGATTGTTTTCCGCATTGGTGACAAAGTTTTCTATGTGGTTGGGCGCAACCCGGAGTTTGGGATTTGATAGTGTGCGTTTTATCAGCTTGTTTTGTGTGTCAGGAGCAGGAATCTTGTTTTGGCGATTGTTAAATCAGTTGAATTTTTCCGAAAAACTTAATATGGGTTTGTTTGCGCTTTTTTGTTTTTTTCCTGCCCATGGAATTGTCGCTAATCTGGTTAATAATGATGCGCTGACATATTTTTTGATGCTGGTGATGATTTATTCCGGCTATAAATGGTATCTCGGGGGGCGGTGGAGTGATTGTTTATATCTTTCTTTGGCTCTCTTTCTTGCCGGATTGGTCAAATTCTCCGGTTTGATGCTTGTACCCGCTTTGGGATGTTTTGCTTTGTTACGCTTAATGGCTGAGAATGATAAATTTAATCGTGGCATGTGGGGACAATTTTTTACGATTGCCATGGCGACTATTTTCGGTTTCCTCTGGGGATGGTTCTTGTTATATCACGATTTTCCGTTGGTTCCTCCGCCGGTTAATAATAATTTTCAAGATTTGAGCGCTTATTCAATCGGACAACGATTGGGGTATTTGAATAATCTGTTTGTTCCTTTTGCGGATATTCGAAATGGTATTAGCGAGCCCAATGTATGGTTGGCTTTGGTCAAAACCTCTTTATTTGGTGAATGGAGTTGGCTGGGATTTGTTTGGGCTGCGATTTTGTATGCTTGGGGTATCTTGTTTGCTGTTTTCGCTTTGGTTACTTTCTTTTCTCTTCTTAAATATAAATTAGGGTTAAATTGGGGTTTTAATCTGTTTATCATTGTGGCGGTCTTTTCTGTGGTCGCGGCTTGGATAAATTTTTGGATTGAATATCCGTATTTTTGTTCCAGTGAGTTTCGTTATGTCATAATTCTTCTGCCGCTTGCTCTGATTTGGATGGGGAATTTTCTCTCTCATAAAAAACTGCCAAAATATGCGTCTTATACTTTGGCAGTGCTTCTTGTTCTCTTTATTCTCGCTCGCTTTATGCTTTATCTAAATACCATTGGACCGTTTTAACTATTCCGGTCTTAAAAGTTTCCTCCGGTTTGTAACTTAATTCAGAGGTGATTTTCGTCGGGTCTATCGCATATCGTAAATCGTGACCGGCTCTGTCTTTGACAAAAGTTATTAAATCAGCGTACTTTTTGCCGTCTTGACGCGGACGTAAATCATCTAAAAGCGCACATATCGCATGGGTGATTTCCATGTTTGTCAGTTCGTTGTGTCCGCCTACATTATAGGTTTCGCCGCTCTTCCCTTTGTGGAAAATTAAATCTATTGCTTTGGCGTGGTCGGTGACATATAGCCAATCGCGGATGTTTTGACCGTTGCCGTATATCGGAATCGGCGATAAATTTAAACAATTGCGGATAATTGTCGGTATTAACTTTTCACTATGCTGTTTCGGGCCGTAATTGTTGGAACAATTTGAGCTTGTTACATTCATCCCGTATGTGTGATGGTAGGCTCTGACTAAAAAGTCTGAACCGGCTTTGCTCGCTGAATAGGGACTGTTTGGAGCATATGGCGTGGTTTCCTTAAAATAGCCTTCCGCTCCTAAAGTTCCATATACTTCGTCTGTCGAAATATGATGAAAACGACGATTTTCACAGCCTGATTTGGGGGTAAAAGGTGCTTCTAACCAATGTGTTCTTGATGCTTCCAATAAATTAAACGTGCCGACTAAGTTGGTGTTGATAAAAGCGCGCGGACCTTTGATGGAATTATCAACGTGACTTTCCGCGGCAAAGTGTATCACGCCCGTAAAGTCATATTTCTCAAACAACTCATTAACCAGATTTTCGTCGCATATATCACCTTGCACAAAGGTATAATTCGGGTTGTTCTCTACTTCTTTTAAGTTTTCCAAATTACCGGCGTAGGTCAGTTTATCTAAATTGATAATCTTGTACTCCGGGTGTCTTTCCATAAAATACGGAATGAAATTTGAGCCGATAAAACCGGCTCCTCCCGTTACTAAAATTGTTGCAGACATCTTTTTAATCCTTCTTTCCAATGGGGAATTTCTATATTGAAACGCTTTTTGATTTTGCCTTTGTTTAATACCGAGTAATGCGGGCGGTGCGCCAGCGTTGGGTAATCTTTGCTCTCTATCGGCTGAACTTCACAACTTAATTTGGATTGCTCCATGATTTCTTTCGCAAAATCATACCACGAACATACCCCTTCATTTGTGAAATGATATATTTCTTTTTCGCTGTCTTTGATTTGGGGCAGGGCTGCAACAATCGCTCCGGCTAAATCATACGCATTGGTCGGAGAGCCGATTTGGTCAAATACAACATTTAAACTCTCTCTCTCCGCACCTAATTTACGCATCGTTTTTACAAAATTGCTACCGTGCGGTGAGTATAACCATGCCGTGCGAATAATTATGGCCGTATCGGCGTTTTCCAAAACATTTAATTCTCCCTCTTGTTTGGTTTTGCCGTAAACCGATAGGGGATGCGTTTTATCGTCTTCGTTGTAGGGTTTACAGTTGTTGCCGTCGAATACATAATCGGTTGATATGTGTACTAATCTTTTGCCGTATTTGGCGAGATACAGCGGCGCAAGAGTATTAACCTTGCGGGCATTCTCTTCATCGCTTTCCGCTCTGTCTACCGCCGTATAAGCGGCGCAATTGATGATGTATTCGTAATTCTTGTCTTGTAAATATGTTTTAACGGCGGTTTCATCCGTTAAATCCAAATCTTCTCTGTCTATATATTCGGCTTTGTTTTGCAATATGGTTTGCAATGCCGTGCCTAATTGCCCGTTGACTCCGGTTACTAAAAACATGACTCTAAATCCTTTAATAGCGGGTGATGCAAATCTCTTTCCAAAACGTTGGCTTTATTCATGTCGATTTGCCAATCTATACCTAATGCCGGATCGTTTACACATAATCCGCCTTCTGACTCTTTGCAATAAAAATTATCGCATTTATAAGCAAAAACCGCTGTTTCCGATAACACCGAAAAACCATGCGCAAATCCTCTTGGAATTAGTAATTGCTGTTGGTTTTCTCCTGATAATCTTACGGCCACATGTTGACCGTATGTCGGTGAAGCGCGGCGGATGTCGACCGCAACGTCCAGTACTTCTCCTGATATGACGCGGACGAGTTTGGCTTGCGCGTGTTCGCCTTTTTGAAAGTGAAGTCCTCTTATGGTCCCATAACTCGAAAATGACTGATTGTCTTGCACAAAGTTGTAAAACAAGCCGTTTTGTTCAAATTCTTTTTGGTTGTAACTTTCAAAAAAGTAGCCTCGTGTATCCGTAAATACGCGAGGGGTGAGGATATATACACCCTCCAGTTTGGTTTTAGTAAAGATCATGTTTTTCCTCATAAACTTTTTGTAAATATGCTTTGTACGCCACGCCGTCTTTTAGGCGGTTAATCAATTTTTGCATTTGTTCTCCGTCTATGAAACCTTGACGATATGCAATTTCTTCTATACAGGCTAATTTTAATCCTTGACGTTGTTCAATGATTTGAACAAATTGCGCTGATTCCATCAGGCTGTCCGGCGTGCCGGCATCTAACCACGCATTGCCGCGCTTGAGCGGAATTACCGTTAAACGACCTTCTTGTAGGTATAATTTATTTAAATCCGTAATTTCCAATTCTCCGCGTTTGGACGGCTTTAATTTTGCGGCTTTTTCGGCGACGTCTTTCGGGTAAAAATATAATCCCGTTACGGCATAATTTGATTTGGGTTTTCTGGGTTTTTCCTCTATGGATACTACCCGCTTAAATTCATCAAATTCTATTACGCCGAAACGCTCCGGATCGGATACATGATACCCAAATACCGTGGCACTATTGTCTTCTTCTTGGATTAAGGTGCGATAGGCGTTCATTTGGGATTGTATGTAAAAAATGTTATCGCCCAATATTAGGCATACTTTATCATCTTTGATGAAATCTTTGCCTAAGATAAAGGCTTCGGCTATTCCGTTCGGTGCTTCTTGAACCTTATATTCAAGATGAAGTCCTAGGTCGCTGCCATCGCCAAATAGCTCTTTTATGTTGGGGGTGTCTTTCGGTGTGGAGATAATCAGTATATCTTTTATTCCGAATAGCATTAATACCGAGAGCGGGTAATATATCATCGGTTTATCATATACCGGTAACAACTGTTTGGAAACGCATTGTGTCAGTGGGTATAATCTGGTGCCGGAACCTCCGGCTAATATAATTCCTTTCATCAGCTTTTCCTTTGCGAATTAGATGTTAATGCTTGAAGTAGCTTGTTTATGTTACTGAAATCTGCTATATCAGGATAACGATTTTCCAACTCGAACGCATAGACGTAGGCTTTCTTATTGATGAAATCCTTGCTGTTTTTTTCCAATTCCGGATTTTTTTGTAAATAACTCTTGTAGTCTTCCGTTTCTTTTATCTTGTTTCTTAATAAGCCACTGCGGCGCGAGAACATTTTGTAATAGTAAATTATCAGATATACCGTCAGCATTTGTATTATTGCATAGAACCCAGAACTGTATATGCTTAAAATACTTGCCGTCCAGAATAATCCCAGTATTAAAAATGTTTTTAAGACATAGTTCCATATTTTTTTCTTTGGGCTTATGTTAATAAATATTGCCATATAAGGGAATAACAATAGGGTGAATGTGCTTAAAATCCCGAAACTGTTCCATGGATTGACCGCTAAGAGAGCTCCGCCGATAATGCCGCACAGCAACATTCCGATACTGAATAATAAATACAACGCGTTCAACTTTAATTTAAATAAGTGTAGTTGTTTGTAGGTGCTGTATTTCAGATATGTATAGGCTCGTTTTAACTTTAGACTTGATTCCGGCTTGTTATTTAATACGGTTTCTTGTCCGGGGTATAATAAACTCATGAGCTTTTGTTCCGGCTTGGATAATTTTTTCAAATTGTCACTCTTCTTGATTAAAAGTGTTTTGTCATCGTCTTCGCGCAGTTCCAGAATGTTTTTAGCGCATAAATTTAAAATTTCCGCTCCTAATGATCGGGCATCATAGATGTTGGTGTTTAATATTCGGTAATTTGCAGGGGTCTTTTTCAGATATGCGCGCGTTTTGTCTTTATTGCGCCGAATTTGCTCAAAGGATATGCGATAGGACAGTAAGATGGCGAGTAAAGCAAACAGTGCGAATAAATTTGCGCCATAGTCGTGAATAAACCATTGATATTTTTTGGAGAAATCAGGCGGTAATAATGTCCCTTTTTCCATTGTTAAAAACAGATGAACGTCTTCGCCAACTCCCAGGGCTTGCGTATCGGCAAATCCTAAGGCATTGCTGGTTAGGGTTGTAATGGTGACACGCTCTCTGTCCAAACCCTCTTTGGTACTTGCTATGGCGTTTTGCGCAATAAATGTTTTGTTGTCGGGTAAATATACTACCGCATTGGCTGAACCTACCACGTTTTTTAATGTCTTGGCCGTTATGTCCCAGTATAGTTCATCGAAATTGTCATAATACCATACCGCTCTGTCTATGATGTATTTGAAACGATAGGTGTAGATACCAGTCGGCAGATTTAATTCTTCTTCGGGTTCAATATGCAGATAATTGCCGATTTCCGTCATCTTGTAAGGATATTCTTCCCCGTTTATGGTTACAGATTCCAGCGTAATGTCAGTGCGACGTTTTTCACCATTGCGGGAGTAATTATATTTAGGTAAAATCCGATAAAAACCATATGGGAAACTTTCATTATTGGATATGAAAGTGAATTCTTCCGTTATTTGTAATAGACCAGTCGGTTCTATTCTTATGGTTGTCAATATGTATGGGAAGTGTTCGTCCGCAGGTGCCAAAATTTCTCGCTCATCGGATAGTTTTACCGTTACATACGGAAAATCCGGTACAAAAGGTTTTGTTTCTTGGGTTTGTTCTTTTAAGCGATAAAATGTTCCTTGCAATTCAACGTCTTGATTGATGGTTTCATCCGCGCTGCCGGCTTGTCGCATACTTTCTTGATAAATCTTTTCGTATGCCGATAGTGTATCGGCTTCTTTGGCTTTTTGTTGCGCGTTGGCATCAATTATACTTGTGGCGGACGGAGTGGATAAATCTTTACTTTCTATTTGGGCTTGCGTGACAATCTTTAGGCGTTCTTGTAGGTATTTTTTGACCGCGCTCGGATTGCTTAAATCCGGAAATTCATTGTATAACTTTTTCATCTCGTTTAGTCGAGTGTTCGGATCTAACGGGCGTATGTCGGGATTTTCGGCAATACTGGTTACCCCAGCTTGTGTGATTGTCGGTAAAGTGAGGGTTAATATTATCAAAAAATACTTAAAAAAATTCTTCATATCTTTTCTTTCGGGTTGCGGTCACTCTTCTTTTATGCTATCAGCATAAATATCTTTTACTATATTGGCAAGTGGTTAATTTTTTTAAAAGGGGATAACTCTGTTATTGTTTTTTTCTAAAGTTTGTATGGGGAGTTTTAAGTATGGTGAGCGAAAATGTCTTAAATGATGCCGGAAGTGTTGCAGCAATTATTTTAGGGGCAGGTAAGGGAACACGCATGAAATCCGATTTGCCTAAGGTTATGATGCCCGTGTGTGGAAAACCAATGGTGAAACATATTATTGAAACTCTTTCAAATATGGGAATTCAAAAAATTGTTACCGTTGTTTCTTCTGATGGGGAGTTGGTTAAAAATGAGGTGGCTCCTTATCCGACGGTTGTTCAAGAACAACAATTGGGGACGGGACACGCGGTTAATTGCGCTCAATCGCTGTTGCGTGATTTTAAGGGACCCGTGCTGGTCGTCTTTGGTGATACACCGTTGATTACAGCTCAAACTTTTCAGAAAACTATTGATAAAATTAATGAGGGATTTGCTGTGGTCGTTTTAGGGTTTAAACCTCTTGATCCTGCTCGCTACGGACGTTTGGTTATGAATGGTGATGAACTTGCTGAAATTGTCGAGTTTAAAGATGCTACCGAGGAGCAAAAATTGATAAACTTCTGTAATTCCGGTTGTATGGGATTCGATGGACGTTATTTATTTGATATTTTAAATCGAATCGGTAATGAAAATGCTGATCATGAATATTATCTTACCGATGCGGTTAAAATTGCCAGACAAAGGGGACTTAAATGTACGGCTATTGTCGGTAATTCCAAAGAAATTGCCAGCGCTAATACGCGTGAGGAATTGGCTCTGTTAGAAGAATTTTATGAGGATAGAAAAAATTGGTAGATAAAATTAAAGATTATTGGTTTGGGATACTCTTGTTTTCCTTTTCGGCGGTGTTTTTAATTTTTGTGGCTATTGTCGCTGCGGCTCCTCATGATGATTTGAAAATGCGCGGCTTTGTTCCTTGTACCTATCAAATGGCTTATGAGGTTAATTTCTATTCTTCACAAAGCAATATCAGCGGAGTGTTGGGGGCTGTTGCGCAAAGCTATGTTTGTTATGCTTCAGTTATGGGCGAGGGCGTTAAACTGTGGTGGATTGGTAAGCAAAAAACGCCTTGGGCTAATTATTTCTTTCGTCCCGATACGTTTAAAATTCCCGAAGAACTCAGTGAGCCTTTTTCGGAAGAGTTGCTTAAAGCTAATCGTTTAGATGATGAAGAAAAACATGAAATTTTTGAAAGTTATCAGGAAAATCAAAATAAGGAGACAGATTAATGAGTGATAAAAAAATGCCTGAGTGGGATTTGTCCGAATATTATAAAGGAACAGACGATAAACAAATTGATGAGGATATTAAAAAATATGCTCAGTCAGCGGCTGATTTTGCCGAAAAATATAGAGGGAGAGTGGCGCAACTTGATGCGAAAACTTTTGTTGCAGCGTTAAAGGAAATGGAAAATATGAGCCGTTTGGCCTCCAAATTGGGCGGATTTGCTTATCTCAATTCTACGACCAGATTAATGGATACTAAAGCTTCAGCGTTATATCAGAAAGTTGTGGAGGCTCTCAGTGAGGCAGGGGCTAATCTCTTGTTTTTTGGACTTGAATATAATAAAATGAGTGAAGATGCTATCCGGAATTTGGAAAATGATGAAGATGTGCGGGCGTATGCACCGTATTTGAAAAGAGTGCGTAAATTTAAACCTTATGAGCTTTCCGAAGAGGTCGAAAAAACTTTGCTTGAAAAAGATGTAACTTCCGGCTCGGCTTGGGTTAGACTATATGAGGAATCTATGGCGCGCTTGTCTTATGAAGTAGATGGCAAAAAATATAATGATGCACAAATCAGCCGCTTGTGCTTGAGCCCTGATGCAGAATTGCGCGCTAAAGCCGGAAAAGAAATCAATAAGGTTTCTAAGGATAACAGTTTTAATGTCTGCTATATCTACAATATGATTATGAAAGATAAAGCGGTGGAAGATAAAAAACGTGGATTTAAGCTCCCGATGTCTGCCAGAAATCTTTCCGAAGAAGTCAGCGATGAAACCGTTAATGCTTTGGCGCAAACCGTGCGTGATAATTATAAAAATATTGCTTGGCGTTTTTATAAATTGAAAGCAAAACTTTTGGGGTGTGATAAAATTCAGTATTGGGACAGAAATGCTCCGTTGCCAATTGAAGATGATAAGTCTTATTCTTGGGATGAGGCGGTGCAGACTGTGCTTAAGGCTTATAAACAATTTTCTCCGAAACTTTATGATATTGCCAAGGAGTTTTTTGAAAATCCGTGGATTGATGTCGCACCTAAAGACGGTAAACGTAGCGGCGCCTTTTGTTCGGGACCATTGGTTGAAGAACATCCTTTCTTGATGCTTAACTTTGTCGGAAAGCGCAATGATGTGCTCACATTGGCTCATGAACTCGGGCATGGATGTCATCACCAACTGAGACGTAAAAATGGTACTCTTAATGAAACAACGCGTATGACAACCGAAGAGGTGGCTTCCGTATTTGGTGAAATGCTCGTTTTTCAATCTATGCTCAATGAGGCCAAGTCTGATGATGAGAAAATTTCTCTCTTGGCGATGAAAATCAATGATATGATTAATACGGCTATCAGACAAATTGCTTTCCACTTTTTTGAAACACGCGCTCATGATGAACGTCAGAACGGAGAACTTTCTTCCGAGCGTTTGAATCAAATTTGGCTTGAAGAAATGAAAGAGAGCTTGGGGCCTTCGGTAGAAGTTGATGAAAATTCGGCTTATATTTGGGAACAGGTCGGACATTTCTTCTTCTTGCCATTTTATGTTTATGCTTATTCTTTTGCGGATTGTGTCGTTAATTCGCTTTATTGGCTTAAACTTCAGAATAAAGTTGAAAATTTTGAGGATAAGTATTTGGAATTACTCTCTAAAACAGCTATTGGTGATTATAAAGAGATTTTTGCTCCGTTTAATCTTAATCCCGAAAGTCATGATTTTTGGCAGGGCGGATTGAACCTTATCAGCTATTATCTTGATCAGATGGAAGAGTTGGTTAATAAAAAAGGCTAAAATTCTTTCAAGCTCTTTTATGAAGCTCTCGCTTGTGTCGAGAGCTTTTTTTGTTATGCGGTGGTCAATAAAATGATGGTAAAAAATAAAGCCAAGTAAATCAACTTGGCTTTATTTTTTTCTTATGATGTTCTTGTTAGAACTTATACTTAACACCTAAGTCAAAGAGCTGAGGATCGTTCTTTTGAATGAGGTAGTTGTACTTCGCATATAAAGATATGTCTTTGTATTCGTAGTCAACCGCGGCTTCAAGTACGGCTCGGTCACGTTGATACAA
>CASFTO010000102.1 GCA_949297665.1 uncultured Alphaproteobacteria bacterium
ATTCACGGGATTATTGGTGGATTTAAGGATTTGCATACAAACATCTGGAGTAATGTGTTCTTTGGGGAGGCGAGATTTTTTATCCGAATCCAAGCGTCCTTTTGCATACGGCATCAAAAGGTTTTCGACACCGATAGCACTCTTAAAATCGGTAATATCGACAAACATTTAAGTTTCCCCTTAAACTAACATAAGCAAAAAATATCACAAAAAAGGAAATTGCGCAACTTTAAAAAAAAGCTCTACCTTCCGCCTTGAGTTTTAGCGGTCATCAGCAAATTCAAATCAGTTTGCGTCTGTTCATCACGAAAGACAATTTGCCCATCCCAACCTTCAGGCTTATAAAAACCACACTCATCCATCTGTTGGTGATTTTTAAACACCACACGCTCGGTTTCATACAAGGTAATATCTTTAAGTTTGAGCACTTCACAATTAGAAAAATCAAGCGTTCCGTTCTCTCCGCGTAATTTTGAATTCACCACTTTAAGCCGATTACAGTGAGAAAAATCAACCTGTGCCGCAAAAGATTGACAATAATCAAACACGACATCCGCGCCTTTTTTAAACTTCAACACCGCATCAGAGCTTGCAGCACACCGATTAAATTCCACCTCATCACAACAAGAAACATCCATCTTATCTGAAACGTACATAGAGCGCAGTTTCACCTTAGCGCCATTTTTAAAGTGCGGTGTATTTTTCAAACTGATATCCTCTAACGAAACCTCATCGCAATTAGAAAAATCAATCGGACAATAATGTCTAAAGCTCTCCAACGTAACCTTCGCGCCGTCTTTAAACTTCATCAAAGAAGTTCCTTCGCTATCACAATGTCTGATGAAAACTTCATCGCATTTAGAAAAATCTATGTTAGACAATTCCACATTATCAAGATAAGCTAATTTAACCTTTGCGCCGTCTTTTAATTTTAAATTCAGCTTATAATCTCTGGGAAACCGAATATTTTCCAATACGACTTCACTACAACCGGACAAATCCGATTCATAAGGAAAACAATATGAAAAATGCACCTTTGCCCCCTCTTTGAAATGTAATGGCTTTTGTTCCACAAAGTTGCAATCATCGCAATACACTTTCGAGCAATTAGCAAAATCAATATCTTGCGGCACATTCGTCACATCAGCCATATAGACCTTAGCCCCCTCCTTAAAATTGAGGTTATTTTGATTACTCAAATCACAACCATATAACACGATACGGCGACACTTAGAAAACGCCAGATTATCGGGAATTTTTTTCTGCCCCGAAAAACGAACACTCATATCTTCGCCAAATTTCAATTCAGAAACATCATCAAAGTTACAAGAGCGAAACTGCACTGCTTTCCACCCCGAATAGTCCAACACCCCGGCAAGCCGTTCCTGCTCTTTAAGCAGCGTCAAAGCCTCCGGACGATACGACCATTTTTCAAATTTCTGCAAATTCTCTTCCGTTACAATAATCTTGTCACAATCGGAAACATCCATAACTTCCGGTAACGATGGCGAATATTGAAGTTCAATCGTTCCCTTTCCTTTAACCGTATACTTTTTATCTTTCTCCAACTGCAAATACTTAAACCTTAAATCAGCCCCGTCCGGAACAAGATACATCTGCGGCACATAAAGATGATTATTCGCGAGATTATAGATATCAAACTCTCCGTCACCTAAGCAAATACAGCCCTCATAACTCTGCAAATCTTTATGTTCAAAACAATTATCCGCCGTTGCCCACATCCGTTCAAAATTAGGCCGCGACAAATAATAGTCCCCTTCTCTAAATTGTTTCACCTTCTTAAAATCTTCATCAAGCCCGTTCGCACGCACCAATTCTTCAACCAATTTTTGAATACTTTCGGGCTGTTCACGGTTATCAAAGACCGCCAAGATAACGTCTTTGAACTGCGCCTGTTCTGTTTCTGGCAAATCTTTAATACATTCGAGCATATGTTTAATATTAACGGGATTATTGGTGGATTTAAGGATTTGCGTACAGACCTCGGGAGTAATGGGTTCTTTAGGGAGGCGCGATTTTTTATCCGGTGCCACCCGTCCTTTTCGATAAGGCATAAGGATATTCTCAACTCCGATTGCGCTCTTAAAATTTTCAATTTTAACAAACATCAGCACTCTCCCGTAGTTATAAACATATGATAAAGATATCACAAAAAAAGAAATCACGCAACTTAAAAAATCTCTACCGACCGCCTTTAGTTTTCGCCACCATTGCCAAACTCAAATCATTTTGCGGTGTCTCATCGGCAAACACAATTTCCCCTTTCCAATTTTCGGGAAATTTGATACGCCAATCATCCATTTGTTTTTTATTTTGAAAGACCAAACGCTTGACCTTTTTGAAATCGCATTCATACACATGCACTTTAGAACAGCGCGACACATCAACCTGTTCGGGCAAAACCGTATATGAGAAACTCACATGAGCATTATCCTGAAAACAAAGATTATCGAGTGTGCTCAAATCACAAAAACTGGAAGTCACACTTCTACAGTTTGAAAAATCCCCCTTAATTGATACATGATACATATCATTCAAAACCACTTCGGCATTATCCCTAAAGCGCAATGGTTGCTTACTGTTCAAGTTGCAATTTTCCAACTTCACCTTACGGCAAGAAGAAAAATCTTGAGGAAAATTATAGCACGAAGAAAGAGTAACATCTGCGTTTTCTCGGAATTGCGCATTATCAAATTCTGCAAAATCACAAAGACAAAACTGCACTTTTTGACATTTGGCAATATCAAGATGAGCAGGCAAATTTTGCACCTCATCAAAACAAGCCTCAACACCGTCTTTAAGGATAATATTATTAACTCCCTGCAAGTCGCACTCATGCACTTCAAAAACATCGCATTGCGCAACATCCAAATCCATCTGCACATTTTTGCAATTAAACAGTTTCACTTTTCGCATCCCATTAAAGCGCCATTTTTTAACATGCTCAAAATCATCATCCCGAAACTCCATACTTGACGGATACGGGAATTCCAAGACCTCAGGCAACACGCAATTTTCAATTTTGTAAGCAAAAGAATTGTAGACAGTCATTTTATCAAATTTTTGCAAATTCTGAGAAGTCACAGAATCATCAACAAATATTCTCGCGCGTTTGACGTTTGGAGCCGATAAGATATATTCGCCATCTTGAGGTTTTTTATACCAACCGCGTTTTTTTCATCGGCAATATAAATTAATTTCCGCAATGTTCCATCAAACCTCAAGCGTTCCGCTATATTTTCACCAATTTTAACCACCTCATAAGGCTGTTCACGCCGTTCAAACGTAGCCAGCACTATATTTTTAAAAGAAATCTGCTCATACGCCGACACATCATCAATAATCTCGGCGATACATTCGAGCATATGTTGAATATTCACGGGATTATTGGTGGATTTAAGGATTTGCATACAAACATCTGGAGTAATGTGTTCTTTGGGGAGGCGAGATTTTTTATCCGAATCCAAGCGTCCTTTTGCATACGGCATCAA
>CASFTO010000103.1 GCA_949297665.1 uncultured Alphaproteobacteria bacterium
CTCTCTCCCGCTCCCGCATAACCGATACCAAAAAACGCCGACCTCTATCTTTCCCGCTCCCTTATAACCGATACAAAAAACGCCGACCTTTCTCTCTCCCGCTCCCGCATATCGAGCATAAAAAAACCGCCCGACCTCTATCTCTCCCGTTCCCGCATATCGAGCATAAAAAAACCGCCGACCTTTCTCTCTCCCTCTCCCTTATAACCGATACCAAAAACCGCCGACCTTTCTCTCTCCCGCTCCCGCATAACCGATACCAAAAACTGCCGACCTTTCTCTCTCCCTCTCCCGCATATCGAGCATAAAAAAACCGCCCGACAAGATGACGGACGGTTTGTATAGAAATAAGTTGGAAAAATTCGCAAAATCTTACTTCAATTCAACTTTAGCACCAGCGGCTTCAAGTTTAGCTTTGATTTCTTCAGCTTCAGCCTTAGGAGCAGCTTCTTTAATAGTTTTCGGAGCACCATCAACGAGGTCTTTAGCTTCTTTAAGACCCAAAGCTGTGATAGCGCGGATTTCTTTAATAACGTTAATTTTGTTAGCGCCGGCTTCAACGAGGATTACGTCAAATTCTGTTTTTTCTTCAGCAGCGGCAGCAGCAGCGCCGGCAGCAGGAGCAGCAACAGCAGCAGCAGCAGAAACGCCCCATTTTTCTTCTAACATTTTAGACAAGTCTGCAGCTTCCATAACTGTCAATGCAGACAATTCTTCAACTAATTTGGCTAAATCGGCCATTTTTTTTCTCCAATAAAATTTTTTAAAACTTTTTAATTAAATAACATTCCCGAACATCTCCGCCGCATAATTTTTTCTACAAAACCAAGAAAGCACCATACGACGACTGACATTCTCTGCACTAAAAGACTTAAGCAGCTTCTTTTTCGCTGTAAGCCTTGGTAACACGTGCCAAAGCAGCACCCGGAGCCTGCAAGAGGCCGATAATTTTGGCGCGCAATTCGTCCATAGAAGGAATAGTTGCGAGTCTTTCAATCTCTGCCATAGAGAGAGTTCCGGAACTCAAAGCACCGCCAACAACCAAGAACTTTTCATTAGCTTTAGCGAATTCAACACACAATTTGCATGCAGAAATCGGGTCAGCAGAATAAGCCATAATTGTTGGACCTTTGAACAATTCGTCCAATGCTTCGAATTTTGTACCTTTAAGAGCAAGACGGGTAATGCGGTTTTTAGTAACTCTTAACTCAGCACCGAGTTCACGCGCTTTCTTTCTCAATTCACCCATTTCAGCAACGGTCAAACCTCTGTAGTGAGAAATAACAACTGCTTCAGAGCCAGAAATAACGCTATTCATCTCGTTCAGGAGTTCAGATTTTTCTTCGCGATTCACTTACTTGTCTCCAAAATTCGTTTTACATCTGTTTTATCCCCTGACATTTCTGAAAGAAACACCAAAATCAAAAACAGCACATAAAACTGTTACCACAACTGCAACATCAAGATGATTTTAAGAATATCAAGCCTCTTACCAGATAATCTCAAGTATCGGCCAGACATAAAAAAAACCGAACCGATGCACGCAGCACCAAATCTGTCCGGAGGAGAAAAAATTGATTAAATTAAATCTGTTTACTCCGTCTGCGCAGGAAATTAAGGATAGTAGAAAAAGGAAGTCACTTAAAAAAGGAAGCCAACCAAGTTGTACATTACCGTACCCTTACAGCGCCCTCACCGCCCTTCTGAGCCCTTACACGCCCTTCCGAGCCATTGTGTGTCACCCTTTTTCCACCCAAGCCACCTGCGGTCTTGGACAGTATGAACAACACCCTCACCCACAAATGACCACTGCACCGGAACTTTATCAGCACCTCGTGGCACCCGCTTCATCAGCCCGCTCGCCTCATCAGCCCGCTCGCCTCATCAGCCCGTTCGCTTCATCAGCGGATTGGGCGATTCTGTTGTTCAAGTTGAGGATTGTTTAGATGATTTAGAAAGAAGAGTCAAGAGTTTTTTTAAAAATTTGCAAATCGATAACATAATCCCCCACATAAGGAGAATACGCAGATTTATTCTGCCCGACAACACAGCACACCGCAGCCTTATCTGTCGCGTAATTTAGTTTTAATCTTTCCCCACCAAGTTTCGGAATATTTATTTTCTTTTCCACCCTTGGGATAACGAGCATCCTCTTCGGAATATTTATTTTCTGTTTTGCCCCTACGATAGCGGAAATTATCCTCTGCAAAAACTACCTTCACATCGCGCGCACCGGCTTCAAGAAACTGACTTTCCTCCATTTGTTTCCGATTTTTAAATACGATTTTTTTAACCGCCGCCAAATTAGCCTGAGCAAGCACAACACGCGCGCATGAAGAAAAATCCAATTTTTCGGGAAAACGCGAAGCATGAGTAAAATCAAGGCTAGCTCCGGTTCTAAAAATCAAAGGCATTCTATTCAATGAGCAAAAAGAAAAATTGACATCGGCACAGCAAGAAACATCAAGTTTTGAAGGTAAATGGCGCGCATATGAAAAATCCACCACCGCCCCGTCACGAAGGCGAATATCTTGAACATTTTCAAAATCACAATAAGAGAAGTCCGCCTCATGACAAACAGAAACATCAAGCACCTTTGGTAAACAGCTCATTCTGGAAAGAGTAATTTTACCGTTTCGCGGCATTTTAACCAATTGAAACCAATGCGTATCCTGACATTCATCAAGATACACCTCCGCGCAGGACGAGCAATCGATTTCCGAAGCAATATTATAAACACCGCACAAATCCACCACTGCCCCCGTTCTGAACTTAACCGATTTAACCGCCCCCAAAGAAGAATTCCTCAACTTCACCCGCCCGAACGAGGTAAGATCCAAATCACCGATTACCCCGCCCAAATTAACATACGTCAAAGCGCACGGATTATATTTTCCCCCATTCAAACGCGACACATCTCTATCGGCAACCAAGATTTTATCGCACACAGACAAATCCAAATTTTCGGGCAGATGAGAAGTTTTGACCAAGCTAAGTTCAACACCTTGCCTCAGTTTAATATCCCGCACGTTACGCAAATTTTGGTAATCAAGCGCCACAAAGCAGGCATTAGGAAAATCCAACACTTTTGGAAATCTGCATTTACCTTTAAAAATAATTTTCTCATGAGATAAAAAAATCACTTTTTCATAACCACTCAAATCGCAGTCATCAACACAAGATTGCGAAGTAAACATCAACGCTTTCAGAGGTTTCGGAGCCGAAAGCCAAAAGCTGCAAGTTTTCATTTGCCGCACCGCATCAAGTTCCCGCACATAAAAAGAAACGCCAGCCAAATCATCGGCAATTTTTTGAATTTGCGCCGGCTGCTCCCGTCTGTCAAAAGTCGCCAACACGACCTCTTTAAATTGCGCCTGTTCTGTTTCTGGCAATTCTTTGATACATTCGAGCATATGTTGAATATTCACGGGATTATTGGTGGATTTAAGGATTTGCATACAAACATCTGGAGTAATGTGTTCTTTGGGGAGGCGAGATTTTTTATCCGAATCCAAGCGTCCTTTTGCATACGGCATCAA
>CASFTO010000104.1 GCA_949297665.1 uncultured Alphaproteobacteria bacterium
AATCTTTTCGTTTTGTATTGCTAAATACAACTAAGTGTTATTCAATCGAGCCTATATACTAGTTTTTTTGCTGTTTTATATGAAGTTTTCCAAGACGTGTTAATTTTTATTATAAAAAATCAAAAATTCTTTATCCTCCGTATTTCCTAATGAGATGCTTTTATTTTTTTTAATATTGACAGATATTCTTTTTGATTGACATCTTTTTTATAACTACAATTGTTATCAAAGTTTATAAGATTTCTAGTGTTAGAATAATCAAAGACCTTTTTTCAGTCATTATATTCATCTACAACAATTCTAAAATTAATGTTGTTTTCGTTTAAAGCATGGATACAGCATAAAATGATCGTGCATATTATAGCAATCTTTCGTAAATCATTTTTTTATTATTTTTGCTATATCTAAAAGCTCGGCATTGCTTAATACACCTATTTTTTCTATACCAACATGTTTCACAATAATTTTATGTAATCCTGATTTTCTATTACTTCTCTCCAATGTATATATCATTTTCATCTTTTTATTTCAAGATACCCTTTTCTTTATTTTCCAATATGACGTCATATTTTTTTTTTTTTTTTTTTTGGTTAAGTGTTAAGTCTTTTTATGTTAATTTGTTGAATTATTTCCTATCCAATCTTTTTGGATATATCGTTGAGCTGGTTGGTTCTGCTACCTCACTTTTATAAATATAATCTTTGGGTTTTCTGTGTTTTCTTTGCCATCTGTAATTGACTTTTCTCTGTAATCTTTTACTCTAGATTTTTCACTTTCTCAGAATGACAATGTAGGACGTCATTCTGAGAAAGTGAAAAATCTCTGCCATTGCATACTCATTAAATACTATATGTTTCCTATAAGCTTGTTTAACTAATTTACAAAGTCCTTAACAAATAAATCATTGTCTTTGCAGGTAAAGTATTTCTAAAAATCTAATACTTATTTACTTTTTAGGCAGTATTAGAATCGCAGTTGAGTTAGGAGTCTTTAACTCATTAAATCTAGTGATAAGCAGACAAAGCCTCGCTAGTGCTGTGTATTTTATTATTTTATCAGCTTATCTACTTTTTCTTTTTGTTCTGGCAGGATATTCTTTTTATTATATGAAGTTATAATCCTCGTATTATTCCCTTTCCTATGAAATTCTTTAGACAATTCAACTATGTATTAGCTATAGTTTTTCCTATACTATATCGTCTTAACAACATTTTCATCTACAACTTTCCCCCTCTCCACAATCTCAGCCAATCCATTTATAAGCTTTTTCTCTTTGCTATCACCTGCAAAGTCGCTAAAGTCATCTATATGTTTCTCTAAAATTTTTGCTAATCCGAAACCTTCCGCTTTGCTTCCGCTACCTTTCACCTCACCCCAAACCAAATCAATATCTCCTAATTCCTCTCTATGAAATGCCCCTGCGACTTGTCCTTTGTATTGTCGCCCGAATAAAACGTCTTTTTATAAATTTGCGATATAATATCAGTTAAGGTTTTTGAGGCATCGGCTCATTGTAATGACTAGCAACGGGTGCTATGCTGTTAGTCCCCTTTTTTGTTGCGAACGTCAAAGCTTGAAACAATCCAAAGATTATCTCCTAATATATTACCTTTTTTATCTTTAAAACCTTTATTTATTCCTACTATATAATCATCTAAAATAATATTGTATCCGTTATATGTTTTTTTGATTTTACCATTTTCTATAATCTCAGGTATTTTATATAAATCAAGGTCAGGGTGTTTATCTAGTATATGCACCAATCCAAATCCTTTTTGTTTTTCTGCATTTGTTACCTCACCCCAAACCAAATCAATATCGCCTAAATCCTCTCTGTGAAATGCCCCTGCGACTTGTCCTTTGTATTGCCCCTGTGATATTTCAAAATCGCTTAATTTCCCTGCTTTTGCCCTTTCCTCGTAGTCTTTTGCTTCTAAGAGGATTTTTTGTATTGCCCCTCTACCATCTCTAACAAATTCCGCATAGTTAGTTCCGAAATCTCTTAAAACATTAATACCGAAATGCTTCTGTATTGTATTTCTATCTCTTTGAAGTATTGCGGCATCTGCTTTGTCTTTGCTAAGTAAATAATCACTATCTTTAAAGTCTAAAAATTTCCCTTTTAATACTCTTAAAATATTGGCCACATTAATGTCGTATGTATGAGGAAGTCTAAGCAATGCGTCTCTTACAATGTGTCTATGCTCTTTTTCCTCTTGCGTCATATCAAATATATGTTTATTCTTATAGTTTTCATATATATTTTCTATTTCATCTATGCTTTTATTGCTTAGAGATTTCTTAAAGTCTTGTATATCTTTATCTGCTTCTGCCTGCAATTCTTTTAATGCTCTCTCATTCTCTTTTTGTGATTCATGTATTTTCTGCAGTATTTTTTCTAAAACCTCTTTTGACTGCTTATTGTTTAGCGCATCGATATATTCATCAACTAGAATGTATGAAATATTGTTCTCTCTTGAGAAATACTCTAAAGATTGTCTATATCGTTTTTCTTTGCTTAATTTATCTTGAGGCAATGGTTTTACATATCCTCCTTTTTTTGAACTTTTTACAGTTGCGCCACCTGCTCCTACGTTTGAGTCGTATTCCTTATCTCTAAAACTTATAGCGTCTTTTTTAGCGCTCAATAACTTTTTCTTTAAGTCGCTTAATTCCTGCTTATATTGCTTTTTTGCTAACACTTCTTGTTTTTTTGCTTGCGCTTTTGTGAGATTTGTTTGTGGATTTGTGGTAGAATCTAGCTTGGGGTTTTTGCCACTACTATGGTTAGCGGGGTATGTAATCTGCAAGTCAGAGGGCTTAATAGTAGTTCCGCCCGATTCTAATATATCAGACGCACCAGCAACTTCTCCGCCCTTAAACCCTTTATTATAAATTATGTTATGCTCTTTTAACATCTTTTCAATAAATGATTTTTCTTTTCTAGTATGTGTGCTAAAAATCCACTCTCCATCATAATTTTTTGCTACGCTCATAAAGTATCTAGTTTTATCTTTGCCTATAAATTCCTTTAAAAATAAAATTCCTATACCATTATCAACAATAGCATTCGGCTCCTCTATAGTAGTCTTAATATAAGGCAAAAACTCATTTCTTTGTCTTTTATTTAACTTAATAAGGCTACCTATTTTTAAATGTATATCACCTATTCCCGCCTTTTTTAATGCCTCCGCTACATCTGGGGCAAAGTTTGGCACAAAATCCTCATCAATACTTTTTAAACCAAAATTTTTAATCCAAGAATCTTTTAAGTCCTGTGGTAAGTCATCTAAATTTAATTCTTTTTTTCCCTTAGGTTTCTCTATCTCACCCTCAGACATTGCTATGTTTTCTTTGTTTTTAGCTTTATCATTCTGAACGTTCCCTACGTCATTCTGAGGACGTAAGTCCGAAGAATCTTTTTTGTTACTTAAAGATGTTTCACTTTTAGATTCTTCACCTAGCGGCTCAGAATGACGTAATGTATCATTGTGAGCGTTTTCTTTGTCATTCTGAGCGTTTAGCGAAGAATCTTTATCATGCTCTCCTAAAGAATCTTTAACGTCTTTTTGTAAATGTGTAGAATCTACACTATCTAAATCAGAATTTCCCAAAGGTGCAGATTCATTTTCAACATTTGTCGAAGCATCTTTATTTTCTATTAAATTCCCATTTCTTTTTAATCTATCATCTAATATTTTTTCATATTGATTTTTTAGGAATTCAAAGTCTGCTTCTTGTTTTTGTCTAAAAGCTTTTAATTCATCGTAGTTCTGAGGTGTTGTTTGCTTTTCTGCTTTGCTTATGAAAAATACATGATTCTTATCAAATCCGCTTCTATAAATCTCTCCATTGTGTGATATATCTTGCAGTATAATAGAATCAGTATTTGCATATTTCTCCCTACCATCTCTAACATTTTGTTTTATTTTTTCCCTAAGCTCTGCATCATCTGCAATTTGTTTTAAAATACTCGGCGTTGTTACAATATTTCCGCTTTCTATATCATTCTCTATCACATTTCTTAAACTTGAAAAATGATTTCTAATATTATTTATTTTATCTTGCATTTTATGCCTATATTGTGCTTCTAGTAGCTCTTGACTTTGTGCTAATTGTCTTAATTCCTTTTCTTTCTCATAAGTTAAAAGTCGTATTTCACCTTTGTTTTTTATTGCTTGTATTAATTCTTTATCACTTTTTGGCTTTGTTTGTAAATTTGTGTTAGGATTTGGCTCGGTCTTTTCAATAGGCGATTCAGACTTTAGAGTCCTGCCCTCAGTTTCTTGAAGTGAGATTTGACTGCCTAACTCTGTTTTTGTATTGGTGGGCATACTTAGACTTGTAGAGTTAGGGTATAGTTGTAACTCTACCGTATAAAGATTATTTCCATGACTTTTGCTTTCCTTAACCGTTAAAAGAGCTATACTATCGTTAGATATTTTGCTAATTAATCTGTGTATTGTCAAATCTGTATTTTTATTTATATCCTCTCTGCTTTCCCTTAGGATACTATTTTCAAAAATACTTTTTATATTTTCTACTGCTTTTAAATGTTCTTCTCGGCTAAAACCATTATCTATGCTCTTTTGTATGGCTTTATCGCTAGTCATCTTGTGAATGCTATTTTTAGATATTTTGGCAATGAATCCTTCTTGATTTTGAATCTCTTTATTTAATATATTTTCAAGACGCTTATATAAGTACTCATTAACTTCTTTTGTTTTTGCGGTTTGGAAATTTATGTTATTTATGGATTCTTCCCTTTCGCTACGCTCAGAATGACGAGGTGAAACGTCAATATGACTACCTACGTCATGTTGAGACGAAGTCGAAACATCTCTGTCATTCGAAAGGCTAGATGAAACATCTTTATCATTATCAACATTTAGCAAGGAATCTTTACTTGTTTGTAAATTTGTAGTAGGATTATCGTTAGGAGTTGTGGGCTGGTTGTGGCTTCGTACGTTTGAAATCCTCACAGAATCACGTGCTTTTATTTCTATGGCATTTTCTATTCTTTTGTTGATTTTATTTAGTCTTGATATTGGTATCCCTGTCAAAAATATATTATCTTTATCCTCTGACACTATTAACACTTAGTATTGTCTTTTGTTTGCTCCTTGAAAAACTTTTATAAATTCCCTAGTTTTCTCACCTTTTTTATTCATAGTAAGTAATTCTAAATCTGCTTCTTTTCTAGTTGGCTCTACAAGATTTAAAAGAGATATTCGCTCTTCTGCATCTGTTGCTTTTGCAAGTGTGTTAAAAATTTTCTTTATTAAAACTTTGTGTAAATTCTTTATTTAAAAAATCATCTTTGCTTAAATATTCTGGCATGGTTGCTGGTTGTATTGACTTTATATATTCTTTTGCAAAGTCTTTATCTATAGTGGAATATGTAGAATTTTTATTTTTCTTGTCATGTCTTGCCGAATGTGAGGAATCTTTATTTGTTTTTTGTAAATCTATGTTAGAATTTGGCTCGGTCTTTTCAATAGGCGTAGTGAAATTATTTTCCGCATCGGCTATCTTTGTGAGATTAGACTGCCCTTGTTGTGCTTGTTTGGTGTGGGCAGGTGCGTTAGGCAAGGGGGTTAATTCTTCTAATTCTAAACTATAAACTTTATTATGTGCTTGATTATTTTCATAGGTTTGAAGTCATAGGTAATATCGAAGATATGCAAAGTTCTTTTACATATCTTATTGACAATTTGAAAAAAGAATCATGACGTCAAATAAAACACTTGTGATCACTCCTTCCTATATTAATTTTCGTTATCACTCATCTTTATATCTATCTGCATCAATGTATAATTGTCTTCTTATTTTACACACAAGCCCTTCATGATGAAACAATAAAAGACTTTTCTATTCTTTTTTTTATTATATATCTTATCTGACTATATTAATATCTCCAAGCTATATAGTTCCCTATGTTTACTACCGCTGCAACCGGTTTCCTTTTTTACTAAGACTCTCAATGATAGCAATTTTATCAAAAGTGCCTTGTGTAGCAAACCCGCATTAATTGCTTCAAGTTCTTCTTCAAGATTCTTAATCCGCGATTCTGTTAGGCTTATCTTTTCATTTAGGAATCCAATCTGTTCTTTGTAGGTTTGATTGCAATTCTCAACAACTTGAATATACTTACTCACATAGCTCAAAGGACCACGTTCATAAACCATTATACAGAGATCTTTGGCTGCACCGTGAATCTCTCGACCACTTTTCTTACTATGAACTGTATCTGAAATCTGATCATAACAAAAACCATAGTTATCCATCATGATAACTACTTATTAATTATTTAGGTGAGACACCCACCTATAATTTTTATAACATAATTTTGCTCTAACACAACAAAATATTTCAATAAAATAAAATGAATATTAAAGAAATATATTATATTGAATGTATAAAGCAAGGATTGGAACGATAAGCACCTTTTAGCTATTAATGAAAATTTGCCATGAAACCTACATAAAACTTTTAAATCCCCCCTAAAATCTCTTCGCATTCACATCTTCTAATATCTTAGCTGCTACTAAATCTACTGCATTGCTTATTTCTTGAGAGTGATTAGCTATATCTACATTTTGCTGAGTTAGTGTCTCTAGCTGTGCTATTGTCTCATTTATTTGAGTAATGCCTGCTGCTTGCTCTTTGATAGATTCTGCCATATCATTTATGCTTTGCACTAAGATATTTGTATTTGCCTCT
>CASFTO010000105.1 GCA_949297665.1 uncultured Alphaproteobacteria bacterium
AGATTTTTATTTTAGGCTGAAAAATAACGGCAAACCGGGAAAGCTTGCCGTTATTGCTGTCGTTCATAAAATGATTACGATATTAAATGCTCGCTTGCGCGATTTTTATGCTTGACTTTCAATATCGTTGCTTTTTTATTTATCCGCAATAAAGAGAGATTATGCTTTCTTCCCGTTAAGACGCAAATAAGCCTTTTCTCTGCCGATAAGCGGCAACAAAGTTTTTAATTCCGGTCCATTCGCCTGAGCAGTGAGAGCCATACGAATAGGGTGGAATAAATCCTTACCTTTTCTGCCTGTTGTTTCTTTGAGTTTATTCATCCAATTATTGAAAGTGGCATCATCAAAATCGCCTTCCGGAAGCATTTGTGCAGCCTGAGCCGTAAAGTCAGCATCTTCCATAATCGGTTCAATCTCTTTGTTGCAAATATTATCCCACAACAAAACATCTTTGGCAACTTCAAGGTTTCCTCTAACATCGTTCCAGAAAGTTTCGCTTACACCAAAATTATCTTTAAGCGCGCCATAAGGCATATTATGAACGAGTTTAGTATTAAATTTCTTCAACTCTTCTTCATCAAATTTCGGCTGAGCGTGTCCGATTTTGCTAAAGTCAAGAGTTTGCGCCAAATCATCTAAAGAATAAAACGGTTCAATCGCTTCCGAAGTCCCAAGCTTTGCCAAGAATGAGCAAATAGACATAGCTTCAATACCGTCTTCACGCAATTCACGCACACCAAGACTGCCGAGTCGTTTAGAGAGTTTTCCCTCTTTACCGGTTAAAAGCGGCAAGTGAGCAAATGTCGGAACAGTTCCGCCAATAGCCTTAAACATCTGAATTTGTGCAGCTGTATTGGTAACGTGATCTTCACCTCTTACAATGTGTGTAATTTTGAAATCCACATCATCAATAACAGAAGGCAAGTGATACAAATAGCTACCGTCTTCACGAATGATAATCGGGTCAGAAAGTTTACTTGCTTCATAGCGGCAAGTTCCTCTGACAACATCATCCCAAGCGATTTCTTCATCAATCAATTTAAAGCGATAGTGAGGTTTACGTCCTTCAGCCTGAAAGCGAGCAATATCAGCTTCTGTATAAGACAAAGCCTGTCTGTCATAAATAGGCGGTAATCCTCTGGAGAGTAATCTCTTGCGCTTAAATTCCAACTCCTCAGGTGTGTCATAACACGCATAAATTCGCCCTTCTTGTTTTAATTTTTCAACAACTTCATCATAGCGAGCAAAACGAGCGGATTGTCTTGCTTCTTCATCCCAAGAGATACCCAACCAAGTCAGCGCATCTCTGATACCGTCTTCATATTCTTTTTTAGAGCGAAGTTTATCTGTATCATCAATTCTCAACAACAACTTACCGCCCATCTTCTTTGTCCAAAGATAGTTAAACAAGGCGGTTCTGGTATTACCGATATGCATCCAGCCGGTAGGGCTCGGCGCAAATCTGACTTTAATATCTGACATTTACTAATCCTCAATAAAAAATCAATTAGGCAAATAATACTTCGAAATTTTATAATTTCAATCTTAAAATCAAGAAAGCGTATATGAAAAATAATTTTTTACTTGCAATTAGTGCGGATTGAATATAAATAAAGCGATGATGAATATTAATTTTTAGGAGAAACAAAATGCCTTCAGTAGTAAATGGCGATTTGTGCATCAAATGCGGAACATGCGCAGGTGTATGTCCTGTAGAAGCATTTCATGTTTGTGATGAACAATATGTCGTAGATCCAGATACTTGCATTGATTGCGGTGTTTGCATTTCTGAATGCCCGCAAAGTGCAATCACATCTGATGATGAAGCAGAAGAAAAATGGGTAAAAGTAAATGCTGAACAAGCAAAGAGCTGCCCAAGCGCTTAATCTACTAAACAGATAGGATACAAAAGAAGGGCTTAAGAGGGAAACCTTTTTAAGCCTTTTATTTTAGGAAGAAGAAAATGTCTAATTTTACCAATGATTATTTGCTGGACAAACAAGTAAAAATTTATCAACCGACAGATGGCTATCGCGCCTCAACAGATGCTGTGTTTTTATCGTCTTTGGTGGATGAAAGAAAATTAAAGAACGGAACTAAAATTTTAGACGTTGGCTCTGGAACCGGCGCAATTTCGCTATGTTTAGCATCAAGAATGAAAGACAAAAATGTAAAAATTAAGGGGCTGGACATTCAAAAAGAATTGGTAGAATTATCAAACCAAAGTGCTAAGGCAAATAATTTTCAAGACATTTTGTCATACGAAAATTTTGACATTAGAGAAGATAGAAAAGAAGAGCTAAATACCTATGATATTGTAATCACAAATCCGCCCTATAGCGATCATGATATGCCCTCGCCGAATGAAAGTAAAAAATTGGCGCATAATCATCAAAACTTTGATTTAACAGGATGGTTGATTTTTTGCATAAAAATGTTAAAATCAAAAGGAGAGTTGTATCTGATAAACAGAGCCGAGGCAATTAATGAAATATTGTTGGCATTGCATAATCGTGCAGGGGATATAAGAATTCTGCCACTATATTCAAAATATGGACAAGACGCCAAAAGAGTAGTGATAATTGCCAAGAGGGGAGCGAGGGGAGTAACAAAAATTTTGCCTCCTTTTTATGTACACAATCAAGATGGTTCTTACACAGATGCTGCTCAAAAAATTTTGCGCATGGGAAAGAATTTCTTTGATGAGGGCAAATGATTAAAATAAAAGATTATGAGATTACCATAAACGAGGAAAAGAGCCCTTTATCCTGTTATAATCGCCTACATGAATATAAAATAGGCGCAAAAGAGATAACGCCGGAATTTTGTAAAGATATACTGTCTGCAACAGATAATCCCAAAGTAACACGAGAAATTGTTGATTTAATCAAACAAAAAACGGATAAAAATTTAGTGGAATATGCTAAATATCGTCCACTTTTGATTGGCAGTATCTTAAACCGCAAAGAACAGAAATCTGTTTTAGAAAAAATGCGAGACTTGATAGAGGTTGTTCATAAAAAAACAAGCACATTAAATGCGGAAGATTATTTATTGGCAAGCCTGGTTTATAGTGGGTTAGGGCAACCTTTACCGACATATTTTACTGCTACAGATGCTGATATAGAGAAAAGAGATATTAAAAACATTGATAACTACTTGCTTGAGAAAAAAGTTTATCAAGAACAAACGAAAATACTGCAAGAGGCTCAAAAGAAAGCCGCTGAAGGTAAAATTTTTAATCTAAAGCAAACAAATAATACAGAAAGAGGATATTTAGGTCATCAAAATCTAGAAGATTATTCAAAGCTGGAAATTAATGATATAAAAATTCTAACCATAGACAATTGCCAAAATATCCCTCAAGCGAATAATATAGAAAGTTTAAAGCTGGAGTTGCTAAATATAGAGCAAACAGACCTACACGGTTTGGTGCTAAGATTACCAGAGAGTATAACAGATATTTCTTTCAAAGATGTAACTCATTTTTCTAAAGATATAGATTTCAGTAACTTGCAGAAATTATGGCGTGTATTGATAGAGCAATCTGATTTGAGTGATACTGAAAATATATTTTTCCCGCAAGGTGCAGAAATAGGATTGTTTTATATAGATGGAAAAACACAATTACCGCAGAATTTTGATTTATCACCGTTTGCTAATATAGTCTTGTTAGAGTTAAATCAGGATAATATAGAAAAGATAAAAACATTTCCGGAAAAGGTTCAGACGTTAAGCGTTCGCAACTATCATGCGCAACAAAAAGTGCTAGATTTAAGCAGTATAAAAAAGTGTGAAAAAATAGAATTTCAGAACTCATGGTTGAGTAGGTTGGAAACGATAAAATTTCCTCAAAATGTCCAAGAAATCAATTTTAAAGATTGTAAAACCATGCCGGAGCAATTGCAACTGAATATAGAAGGCTTAAAACGCGTAGCACTAAGTGGAGAAACAGGCAGAAATGCTCCATTATATGAGTTAATTTTGCCCCAAGATAAAAATATAGAATTAAAAATTGAGGAACAAAACATAAAACCTAAGATATACTACGGAGCAAAGCCACTATCCCCGATACAAAAGATGATGAGTAAGATAAAGAATAACTTTTCACGATAAGAAAGCGATATAAAAAAAAGTGCTTTGACAATATATCAAAGCACTTTAAAAATAGGTAATCACTCACCAAGGCTAACACTTAAATCTCCACTGAGAAATCCCATATTGTCTGCGGCATTTTCAATGGCTTCGGCCTGACGAATTTTAATCCGTTCATTACTTTCAATCCGTTTCAGCTCATTATAGCGAGCATCTCTCCTTTCTTCCAGACGTTCAGCCTCAGGCGTATATCCTTGAGCATCTCGCTTAGCTGCTGCAGATATCATACTATCAACGGCTATCGTCATCGGCATGGATTTAAGACGCTGACCGGCAAAAGAAAAATCTTTCGGCGGAGTAACCATGATATAAAGGGATTTTAATTTTTCTCCCGTCATCTCATAACGCTTTCTAACTTCTTGCGTTATTTTCGAGGGATTATTAATGACCTCGTCGAAAGGTAGTTCGTCAATGACTTCTTGGGTCAATGCTTTTAGTGTCATTACATAGGTGGATTCAGTCTCAAATAAATTAAGATCTAATCTCCCCTTAGTGTCTATGGTTAACTCAACGAAGTCCTTATAAACAACAGTTCTATCGTTAAACTGTTCTACACCCCATCTGAAAATGTACGCCATGACTGTAAGAAAAAAGACAAGAGTCAGAACGCATAATAGCGGTTCTTGCAAAGAAGATAAAAATTTTTTCATAATGTAAAAAAATTTAGTTAAACAATAAATATATAAATAATTAATTTGTAAGATAAAATTAGCACGTATTTTTTTTTTGTCAATATTTTTTTCTAAAAAATGAAAATTAAAACGCTATTTTTTAGAAAAAATGTATAGAAATCTCCTAATTTATTAGAAAATAAATCAGCAAAAAAACTTTCGGTCTACTCTTGTTAATTAGTAAGGCGTGATGTTGTTTAAAGATTTTAGCGTGTTATTCTATGCGAAATTAGAGTTTAATGAAAACATAAAAAAATCCCCTATCTGAAGATAGGGGATCTCTTGAATGGAATAATTAAGCATTTAATATTGCATAAATTTCGTCAATTGAACGAGCTTTTCTCAACTTTTCGCAACTTCCCTCTGTTTTCAAAATACGAGAAAGCGCTGCTAAGGCTGTCAAGTGATCAGCACCGCTGTTTTCTGGACTAATGAGCAAGAAAACCAAATCAACAGGCTTTCCGTCCAAAGAATCAAAATCAACAGGTTCTTCTAGTCTTGCAAACATACCGCAAACTTTATCTAAGCCTTCAATTCTGGCATGCGGAAAAGCAACACCTTCACCATAACCTGTGGAACCAAGATTCTCACGTTCCCAAACAGCGTCAAAAACAGCACGTTCATCTAAACCAGAAAGTGCGGCAACGCGTTCAGAGAGAACCTGAACAAGCTCACGCTTATTAGCTGCTTGAAGATTATCAAGAACAGCATCTTTAGAAATTATGTCTGCAATATTCATTAGCTTATTCCTCAAAAATTAGTTATCAGCTTTCGGTTCAACCCAACCGATATTACCGTCTTTACGACGATATACCATACTAATATGGTTATTAGCGCTGTTTCTGAACATTTGAGCACATTCATTGCTCAAATCCATCAACATAACAGCTTCACTAACGGTACATACAGGAATATTTGCATCAGTTTCAGCAATAGTCAATGGAGCATTTTCATTAACATCAACTTCTTCATCTTGCTCAACCAACGGGAGAACAGCAGAGTAAGCTAATTCAGCCAAACCGATTTTGCTCTTATGACCGCTCAATTTTGTTTTATGGCGGCGCAAACGAGTCGCAATGTGTTCATTAGCATTATCAAAAGCAGAATAAGGATCCGCAGCAGAACCTGAACCTTTCAATACAATATTTTTTGCAGGATGTACGGTAATTTCTGCACCAAAATCTTCGCCTTCTTTAGAAAAAGCAACAGAGCAGCTGATAGGAGCGCTGAAATACTTAGAAACAGAAGCTTCAACACCTTCTTCAACGTGTTTACGCAATTTATCGCTAATATCAACTTGTTTTCCTGACAATGTAACTTTCATAACATTTCCCTTCAATCATTTATTATTTTTCTAAACAAATCATATCCCGATTTACAACAAAAAGTCAATAAAAAAGGCCTAATTTTATATTGAAAAATTATCGCCGAGATAAACTTTTCTAACTTCCTCACTGGCAACAATTTCACTAGGAGTACCTTCCATTAAAACAGAGCCACCATGTAATATATAAGCTCTATCAATAATATCCAAGGTTTCACGAACATTGTGATCAGTAATAAGCACACCCAAACCACGATTCTTTAACTGAGAAACGAGCTCACGAATTTCCCCAACAGCAATAGGGTCAATACCGGCCAAAGGTTCGTCTAAAAGAATATAGTTAGGCTGACCAGCAAGAGCGCGTGCAATTTCAAGACGGCGACGTTCACCGCCGGATAAAGCAATAGACGGAGATTTTCTTAAATGTGCAATTGAAAATTCGTTTAAGAGATCTTCAAGCATAACGCTTCTTTTTTCTTTATCTTCGACAACAATCTCTAATACGGCTTTAATATTATCCTCAACACTAAGGTTTCTGAAAATAGATGCTTCTTGCGGAAGGTAACCAATGCCCATTCTGGCGCGCTTATACATAGGCAAATAAGTAATATCTTTTCCGTCGATATGAACATCGCCGTAATCAGGAGTAATAAGTCCTGTTACACAATAAAAGCATGTAGTTTTACCGGCACCGTTAGGCCCCAACAAACCGACAGCCTCTCCTCTTTTTACATTTAAGGAAACATTACGCAAAACGCTTCGATTTTTATATCTTTTACCGATATTAAAAACTTCCAAAATAGAATTTTGTGTATCAGAACATTTATTCATGCTACTTATCCTTTTTTTCTCTCAAGGTGCTTTCGATTAGTTTACCGGAAATTCTGCCTCCGTTTTTAGCAATAAGTTTGCTCTTGGAAGTAGTAAAATCGGATATTGCTTTATCGCCTCTGACCATATTCCCGTTTTTAGTAATAACCACATTACCTTCAAGTTCGGCAATATTTTTTTTCACAAAGTATACACCGCTGTCAGCTGTCGCTACATTATCTTCTTGAGTAACTTTTACATCATCATAAAATCTAAATTCATCTTTATTCTGAAAGTAGATAGCTTTAGGAGCAGTGATAACATTGGTGCCCTTATCAATTTTCACATTTTTTTCCAAAGTGAAAGTCTTTTTATTTAAATCATAGATGCCATTTTCAGCAATAGCCGTGTAGCCGTTTTTATCTTTAACTTTCACGTTCTTCTCTAAAGTGAAAATTTTCTTTTTACTGTTATAAATTCCAAAGTCAGCGGTTGCAGTATAACCGTTACTGTCAACAATTTTGACATTATCAAAAAGTTTAACCAAACCGGTAGATGCCTGATATTCACCTCTATCGGCAAAAGCCTTTTTCCCGTCGGAATAGATTTCGGTATGACCGTTGCTGTACGCCTTATCAATATCAAAGGTTTTGGTATCTTTAAAGAAGGCTGTAATCGTATCACCTTTTAATACATCTTTTCCTTTTTTGACGGTAGCTTTAGTAGAAACAAATTTATTATCATTAAGAAAGAGAGTTGCTTTATCGGGAGAAGTTAAAACAAAATCTTCGCTTTTGAGAATAACATTTTTAATAAGAGTTCCGATGCCTTTTTTCTTATCAAAAGTAAATTTATCGGCTTCAAAATGTCCTCGTTCGCCATCGCCGACAATTTTTTCATTTCCGAACCCATATTCTTTTGAAAAATCATAAGTTGCGCTATTGGTACGAGCTTCGACTTCTTTATTGTAATTAGCGACAACATTTTCTTTAAGTTCCAAGATTTGTTGTTTTTGATTATAAGTACCATGTTGAGCCTTCAACGTAGTCAACTTACCTTTATCCAAAGTTTTAGCATCGGGATTAACCAAAGTATAGAGTTTTTTGCCAGGCTCGATTTCTTCAACAACATCGGCACGAAGCGTGCTAAGTTGATTATCTCTTTCCGTAATTTCAAATACTGTATTTTTCATACGGAATTTTTCAAAATAAATTTTCTCGTCATCAGCTATAGCAATAGTTGTATCATTGCTCATATCAAAATCAAAAAGAGCAACCCCAACACCCAGCAAAAGAGCCGTAAGACAAGGAAGAAAAAGCTTCAAAAAGCGAACAACTTTGGTGCGCCTGCTGATATAAACTTCCTCTTCCTCATCAAGAAGATTTCTCTCACCACTAAAAAAGCTATCAATTTTTTGAGTTTCAAACACTCTTAAGCAACTCCGGCTTTCAAACAATCATGGATATGAATAACTCCGATAGGTTTTTTATCCTGAACAACAAACAAGTTTGTAATACCACGTCCGGTATTATTCATAATATTAACTGCATCAACAATTAAAGCATCTGGGTTAATGACAACCGGATTCTTAGTCATAACGTTAGAAACCTTTTCTGTAATTAAATTAGGAGACATCCAACGTCTTAAGTCCCCATCGGTAATAATGCCGGTTAAATTGCCTTCATTATCTGTAATACCGACACAACCAAGCATTTTTTCGCTCATAACCAATAGGGCTTCCTGCATGATAGCATCTTCGTTAAGTAAAGGTATTTCTGTTCCCGTGTGCATAACATCAGATACTTTACAAAGGATTGCACCCAATTTTCCACCTGGATGTCTCTGCCGGAAGTCGGTAGCAGAAAACCCTCTGCGTTCCATTAAATCAACAGCCAAAACATCACCTAAAACAATAGTTGCCGTAGTAGATGAAGTGGGAGCCAAACCAAGAGGGCAAGCCTCACCATTATCAGGCAATTTCAACACAATCGTTGAATTTTTACCCAACGCACTCTGTGGATTTTTTGTAATAGCAATTAATGGAATATTATGGCGTTTAGCATAAATAAGGATATCAGAAAGCTCTTTAGATTCACCACTATATGAAATTGCAATGATAACATCATCATCAGAAATCATACCCAAGTCACCATGACTGGCTTCTGCAGGATGTACAAAAAAGGAAACCGTGCCGGTGGAAGCAAATGTGGCAGCCATTTTACGAGCGATATGACCGGATTTACCCATACCGGTCACAATAACTCGTCCTTTTGTATTCTGCAACAAATCTAAAGCGGAAGAAAGATTACTGTCCAGATTGTTTTTTAAGATTTGAAGAGTTTCAATTTCCCGATCAATAGTTTCAACAGCGTGTTTTAAATCATCATATTGAAGACTATTAGCGACGATCTGTAAATTAGTCATATTAAATCCCCTAAAAAATTTTGTTAGAAACATAGTGTCACAAAAATTCAAAATGTGCAAGTTTTATTTCAGACTATACCGGATGATGACATATAAAAGTAAAGAAATCTTATACTTTCTGCTCAAAATTTCCCCGTTCATTCTGTTGCCAATAATGTAACTCACCATTTAAGGATTTAATTTGTTTCCAATAAGTTCGAGCATTATTTAATGCTGTTTCGTCATTGCCGTCGAATATATTTAGGATTCGCTCATATCGAGATAAAATATCAATATCAGGCATGGCCCCATCAGCAAGAATTAACAATTGAGCATTATTTTCATTGTCTTCACAAGCTGAAATAAAAATAGGTTGATTTCCGACAAAACCATCTTTTTTTGAACCATGTGGAAGAAATGAATCTTCGGCATAAGTCCACAAAAGCGCGTTAATAAACTCCACACGCTCATCATTACCCAGCAATATCTTTATGCGTTTACCGGTAGCATAAGCCTTTTCACACAGTTTCGGTAAAACTTGTTCCAAAGAAGTTTTTTGTAAATGATAAAAATCAACTCTAATCATTTTCTTTAGCCAACTCTATCGTTGAATAAAAAGTATTGTCCAATCCTTGAATAAAAAGGGTAAGAGGACGATAATCATCAAAAACAGCGTACCGAATACTTTCCAACAAATTTTCTGCTGTATAAATTTCGGAGCGATCCGCCTCAAGAATAACATCTCCGACGCTGATACCTTTTTCTTGGAGCGGAGAAAGAGATTCGATTTTGACAATAGTCAAACCACGAGGCGATGCTTCTTTAACGGCAATTTTGAGTTCCGAAATATAGACAACATCATCACTGTTACCTTCATGATAATATTTACGACTTTCGCTTAAGGCTTTATTTGTAATATTCTGTAATTCGCGCTCAGGCATTTCTTGTATTTTGATGACATTACGAATTTCCTCGCCATAGCTTAAAGTTTTCAAACGCAAGGTTTGTCCCGGCTCCATTGTTTCGGTAAAGCGTTGAAAATCAGAAACGCTTACCGCCGGTTTATCATTATAAGCAATAATAATTTCTCCAACGCGTAAACCTTCTTTATAAGCGGAAGATTCCTCATCAATAGCCGTAATAACAAAGCCGGATTTATCGGTATATTTATCAAAGCCGTAGGCAACTTCAAACCCGAGCCATCCTCTGCGAACTTTTCCTATTTCAATAAGTTGAGAAGATATCCAGTTAGCAATATTTGACGGAAGAGAGAAACCGACACCGCTTGCACCGTGCATTGTAAAGATTGCGGCATTAACTCCGATGACTTCCCCATTAAGATTAAACATCGGACCTCCTGAATTGCCCCGATTAATTGCTGCGTCTGTTTGCAAGTACTGCTGTTCCCTAAAGCCGATATTACGAGATTTTGCGGAGATGATACCTGAAGAAACACTGACGCCAAGTCCGTAAGGATTGCCGAAAGCTAAAATTTTATCGCCGATTCGCGTCTTCTCTGCATCTCCGAAGATAACAGATTTAAAAATCAACGGATTTTCTTTATCATTTGTTTTATTATCTATTTTTAAAACAGCTAAATCGCTTGGCTTATCAATTCCGACAATAGAGGCTTCAAAAGATTTATTATCATTAGTTACAACTGTAATTTTTTTTGCGCCTTCAATAACATGATGATTAGTGAGAATATAGCCGTCACTGCGTATAAAAAAACCAGAACCGAGCGCTTCTCTTCCTTGAAGAGTAGGATCAATCATAACATTGTCCACATCATTTTCTTTAGTATCTATAACTTTCTTTTCGGTCGAAATATTAACAACTGACGGCATAAGTTCATCGACAATGTCGGCATAAGAATCAAGAGCTTGTGCCTGAGATGAAAATAATAGACAACCAATAAGAACGAAAGAAAAGCGCATATTAAACCTCTTACTTTAAGGACTTAGCAAAATAGTTAAAGAATTCTCCTTCTGGAGCCAATACTAAAGACGTATCTCCGTCAAAAGAATTGCGATATGCTTCAAGTGAACGGTAAAAGGCATAAAAATCCGGATCCACGCTGGTGGCTTTATTCCAAATTTCGGTAGCTTCCTTATCACCTTGTCCTTTAATTTGTTGAGCTTCTTTTTCCGCATTAGCAACGGTAATCGTGGCTTTTTTATCGGCCGTTGCACGAATTTCCTGAGCGGTTTTTTCGCCATCGGCACGATATCCTTTCGCTTCACGGATACGTTCAGTTTTCATACGATCATTAATGGCTTGCGAAACTTGAATCGGTAGATCGGCTCGGCGAATTCTGACATCAATAACCGCAACACCGATTTGTTCGGCATCAGCTTTTACCGCATCGCTAATTTGTTTCATAATTTCGGTTCTTTTTTCGGATAAAAGTTCTTTAAGAGTGAAAGTTGCCAGAACATTTCGCGCTGAAGAATTGACAATTTCCTGCAAACGATTCTGTGCTTGATACTCGTTTCGAACAGTCTTATAAAAAGTTAGAGGTTCAACGATTCTATAGCGTGAAAAAGTATCAACATCCAAACGCTTTTTATCCTTTAAAACAACTTCTTGAGCTGGTGGTTCCAGATTTAATAATCTTTTGTCATAGAATACGACATTTTGAATAAACGGAACTTTGATTTTTAAGCCGGGATCTTGCACCAATCTGACTGGATCCCCGAACTGTAAAACGATAGCTTGTTCAGGTTGTTGAACAATATACAAGGATTGCGACGCTAAAAACAAAAGGATAACAGCTCCGACAAGAATAATGTGTAAATTTTTTTTCATAATTAACTCCCTTATTTAAGAGGTAAAATCGGCATCATATTTGAACTTTTTTGTCCGGGTTCCATGATGACTTTTTTAGATTTTTTCAAAACATCTTCCATAGTTTCTAAATATAATCTTTTAGAAGTAACCAATTTACCGGTTTTATAAGCGTTGTAGATAGAAGTAAAACGTTGAGCTTCACCCTCTGCTCTGCTGATAACGGCTTCTTTATAGGCCTCCGCCTCTTGCTTTCTCTTAATAGCTTCACCCTCGGCTTTAGGGAGGACTTCATTCGCATATGCTTCAGCTTCATTTTTAAAGCGTTCGGCGTCGGTTTTCGCTCTTTGCACCTCATTAAATGCGTCAACAACTTGTTTCGGCGGATCAGCTTTTTGAAGTTTTACCCGAACAACATTAACTCCGGTTTTAAAATTATCTAAAAGAGCTTGTAATTCTTTTTTAGTATCACTTTCGATTTTATTACGATCTCCCGTGATAACATCTTCCATTTTTGATTGTCCGATAATTTCTCTTAAAACGGACTGAGCTGCGACTTTAACGGTAGAATCAGGCGTTCTGGTTTTGAACAAATAATCTTTAGCATCTTTAATATTCCAAACCACGGTAAGGTTAATATCAACAATATTTTCGTCACCGGTAAGCATATGGCTCTCAGTAAGTTCGTTAGAAGAAACTTCGCGAAAAGAACCGTCATTAACACCAAGATTGATGCTTCTCTCTTTACTGACATCAACAATATAAACGCGTTCAAAAGGATAGGGGAGATGATAGTGTAAACCGGCATCTGTTGTTTCAATATATTTACCTAAGCGCAGAACAATACCTTGTTCGCTGGGCTGAACTTGATAAAATCCTGAAATAAGCCATAAAAAAAGAAGAATTCCGACAATAAGTTTATAGATTCCGTCAAAATTATCTTTATTATTTTGCATTTTGGTGATTTTAGCAGTAAAATCAACAACCTTAGTTTTTGAAAGGTTGTCGTCGGAGCTATCCCACGGGTTAACGTCCAAAACGTTCAATTTATCTGTCATTAATTAAAACCTCTAAAAAATCGTAGAAAACCATATTTTCAGTAGAAAAATAATATAAAGCGTGTATAAAAACAATATCGAAGAAAATAATATCCACATTGAGGACGAGTATGTCAGAGAAAGAAAATAAACCGTTAGAGATAGATAATATGTATTTGGTGCGAAGATATTTCCAACCGAAGAATGTTATTATTAAGGAAATAGGAAATCGTTTAATTGTAACCATAAAAGAACCGGAAAATACTGAAGTCGCCACTATATTGAAAAAAGATTTGGAACAAATAAATCCATTCAAAAAAGTCAGTATAGTCTTTGTACGAGATTACAAAGACGGAGAAGTTAAAAACGATAAATGGCAGATAAAAGGAGTAAAAAATATTATAGCCATAGCATCTGGAAAAGGAGGGGTTGGAAAGTCGACAACATCTGTAAATTTAGCTTTAGCTTTGTCCAATTTAAAATTAAGAGTAGCACTTTTCGATGCGGATATATACGGTCCGTCTATTCCCATGATGTTGGGGTATGATAAGATGCCGCCAAGTTCTTATGATGGGGAAACTTTTCAACCATTTAAGGAATGTGGTATCGAGTCCATGTCAATCGGTAGCATGATAGCTAATGACACGGCTCTGATATGGCGAGGAGCAAAAGCCTGTGGAGCGATTGAACAGCTTTTAACACAAACGGCATGGGAGGATATAGATATAATGATAATTGATATGCCTCCGGGAACGGGGGATATACAAATAACTATGTCGCAAAAAATAGATTTCTCGGGAGTTGTAATTGTTTCGACACCTCAAGATGTTGCATTGATTGATGCCGTAAAGGGAATAAATCTATTTAATAAAATCGGGGTACCGATTCTGGGTGTAGTAGAAAATATGAGCTACTATATCTGTGAAAAATGCGGACATCGTGCAGATATATTTGGGCATGCCGGAGTGGAGAAAACGGCAGAAAGGTTTGGTGTGGATTTTCTGGGAGAAATTCCGTTACACTATGATATAAGGGTGAATTCGGATTCGGGAACACCGATAGTACAAAGTGAACCGGATAGTCCCTACGCGGAGGCGTATGAGAAGATAGCTGAAAAAATAGCCCAAAAACTTAAATTAAAATAAGAGAACTTAGCAAAGAAATCGTAAAGAGCTTATTTATTAACCTTAAAGAACTCTTTACGATTTTTTCGCCCCATACTCCAAAGATTGCCCCAACCGTTAATAGGTTGTATTGTATAAAGGGATGGAAAATTAAAATCTCTACTGAAAAACAGGGATGTAGTTTTGGTATAATTATTCATGGGGCAAAAGCCGTAAAAATCCACCTGCAAAAGGTTTGCTTGTTTTAAATTATTGACTGCTTCAACATATTCTTTGCTGGTATTAATTCGGTCGCTGTCATCAAGAATGATAAGTCCGCCGGAATTAAGAGCTTGTACTGCAGTTCTGGCGCAATCCGCGCGCCTTTTTCCATCGACAATAATGATGTCATACTTTTTATTGTCCTCAAAAATGGCATTAAAATAACCATCGCCTTCATCTCTCCAACGTATATCAAGGTTATCGCAAATAAATTCTTGTTTCCATTTTTCAAACCAAGTAAGATTGTCTTCAATACTGGTGACTTGTTTTGCGCGTTTAGCCCAAAACAAAGAAGAATATCCGCATCCGAATTCAAATATTTCTTTGTCGGATACATCAAATTGAGCTAAATATTCAATTGCGGGATAGGTGTACCAAGGGATAGGGTTTCCATCTCTGTCAAGACAAACTTTTTCATCGATAGAACGTTCTATGGCAAATTCTTTTTGCCACATTTCGATAAATTTTGTAAATTTCTCACTATACATTGAATACAGTCCCTAAAAAATAAAGCGCGCTAAAGACGGCGCGCCAAAGAAATGAAATATTTATAAAACTATATTTTTTTACCTGGTTTAACATAAGCAACGGCAGCGTGTTCTTCACAATAAGTCTGTCCGGTTTTGACTCTTTTTCCGCAAAAACAAAAATCATCATCACGAGGGTCGCCTAAAGGCCATCTACAAGTGTGATTATCTAATTTGACCAAAGGAATATTAGTTTCTTCAATGGAAAAAAACTCCTGGCCAGACAAATTTCTCTCCTCATTATTAATTGAGACAGCGTCTTCAATAGGACTATTGGCCAATTTATGAGCTTTATCGTTACTATCCGCAACGGGCTTTTGTGAAGTTTTCGCATTATTTTTCGAGGAAGATGCCTTTTTGATAGGCGAAGGTCTGGCCGTTAAACATAAGCGATGAACTTTACCTATGATAGAATTCTTAGTAACATTCAAAACCTTAGCTATTTGTCCGGTAGTCATACCTTTGTCCCACATTTTTTTTAATTCTTCAACGGCTTCATCGGTCCAAATCATTTTTTTACTCCATAAATTATATGCTATTAGCTCATTTGTGCAAAATCATAATCTAAATGTATTTAAAATGCAAGTATAACGTTTTTTTAAATTATTTTTTTATAAAATAAGCAGAAAGAATGAGAGGAAGAATAGTATGAAAAAACTTCTTTTTTTAATAGTGGGACTGCTGGTTAGTGCCAATATCGTTTTAGCTAAAACCTCAGATTATGATAAATACTTCCGAGTGGATATGAACATTGAGATACCGGATATAAACGAATACATCAAAAAATTAGATGAAACGTATAAATTATATGATAAAGGTTACGAGTCGCGTTTCAAAATGGGAAATAATTTCAAAAAGGAATTTAGCCAAACCATAAGAGTGTATGGCATGAGCGAAGGGCGATTGAAAAACAGTTATGAAGATGATTTAATGGAACTCATAAGTTGGCTACCCAAAGAAAGTTATCAATATATAGGTCCGATGTTGCATCAGATACCGGGGATGTCGGAAAAAATATTGAATATGCCGGGAATAAAAGAAACAAAGAATAAGTTTCCGGAAGATGTGGCAGAAAGGATGAAAGGAATAGAGAATATAGAATTTATGTCACCTGCGCTATATTTTATGCTAATGCCGGAAATATGGGGAGAGAAAAAGCCCGAAAAACTGGATGCCCCCAAGCCTAAACGAGTAAAAAAGCCCAAAGTGACAATAGATTTGCCGGATTATCTGAAAGAAAAAGCGGATATCCCGACAAAAGTAGCGGAAAAAAAGCCGTCATCGGCAGTAAAGAAACAAAAACCGACATCAATTATGGCAGGAAAACTAAGAACCTTATCCCCCAATTTAACATCTCCGCTCACCTCAAAAGATGTCGGTGCCTTTGTAAATACGATTGACGCAATAATAGACTTCGGTATGCGGGATAATATGCGCAATTTCTCTAAATTAATAATCGGTGAGAGCTTATTAGATATATGGGAACAAGAGCAGGGCACGGCATTGATGCAAAATTCGCTAAAAGATATAGTTAATCCTTGTCAGCGTTTGGTGTTAAAAACGAGATTTGCCGGTTTATACGATGAGTTTGCGTCAGTAGTCGTAAAAGAAGGATTTAGTCCGGAGGAATGGGCATATACCTGTGATAAAACGATAAAAGCCTTTCGTGTATTGGAAGCGAATCAAACAATAGCTTATGCGGTAAGATACCATAGACGCGGTTACTATGATGAATATATCAATCAATTACCTACAAAATGGCGTGAAGAAATGTTTGCGGCAGAGGCTGCTATTATAAAAATGTATTCTGTATTTAAGGAAGACGTGGAGGTAGTCCGCCCATATCATAAGAGTTTATCGGAAAAATTCTTAAAAAACAAAGGAATGATGTTGACGGCACCGATATTCTATTAAAGTTTTTGAAAAAAAATAGTTGCAATTCATAACGATTTTGTATATAAGTCACACAAAGTGAAAAAAACTAATTTTAAGGATGAATAAAAATGGCTCGTGTAACAGTTGAGGACTGTGTAGAAAAAATCCCAAATCGCTATGAGTTGCTTTTGGTAGCGGCACAGCGCGCGAAAGACATAGAATCAGGCGCACCTATAAAAGTAGATAGAGATAACGATAAAAACTCGGTTGTTGCTCTTCGTGAAATTGCCGAAGGAAAAGCCGATATTGAAGATTTACAGAAATCATTGGTTATGGGACTTCAGAAATATGTTGAAGTAGAAGAACCGGAAGAAGAAGAATTAGAAATTTTAGCTGCCGAAAAAGAATTGTCGGGATTGGATTCTCAATTTGATGGCGATACGATTTTGGATGCGGCTCTGGCAGACAATATGCAGATTCAAAATTCGGATGGAGAAACATTAGATTTAGATAGCGATGATATATCTTTTGATGATGCCGATTCTGATATAGATGACGATTTATTGGATGGTGGAGATGATCTTTCAGACGATATAGAAGATCTGGACGAATAAAGAATTTAATAAATTTTAAGAAAAGATAAAGCAAGATGGTGTAAACTATTCTTGCTTTTTTTTTATAAATGCGTTATAAACGACAAATGGAGGGTAAAAGAAGAGGACGCATGTTAAGACAATATGAATTAGTAGATATAGTAAAATCATATGATCCGAACGCTGACGAAGATGCGTTAAACCGGGCCTATGTTTTTGCAATGAAAAAGCATGGAGCACAATTACGCACATCCGGAGATCCATATTATTCGCACCCGATAGAAGTGGCCGGCATATTAACCAAGTTCCGTTTGGATTGTAACTCCATCATAGCGGGGCTTTTGCATGATACGGTAGAAGATACCGATACGACGGTCGAAGAAATTAAAGAATTATTTGGTCCGCAAGTTGCCGCTATCGTCGATGGTGTAACCAAATTAGCAATAATAGAACAAAAATCAGGCTCCAGTAAACAAGCGGAGAATTTCCGCAAATTGTTATTAGCGATGTCGGAAGACATCAGAGTACTGTTGATTAAACTGGCGGATCGTCTTCATAATATCAGAACACTTCACTTTTGCCCAGAAGAAAAAAGAAAAAGAATAGCTAAAGAAACACTCGATATATATGCCCCGCTGGCAGAACGTATCGGTATGCAAGAAATAAAAACAGAGTTAGAAGAAATAGCCTTTGCGGAATTGCATAAAGAGGCACACGATTCTATTGTGGCGCGTTTGAATTTTTTACGCGAACAAGGGAGTAATTTAGTTCCGAAAATAATAAACCAATTGGAAAAAGATATGGAGGAAAACGGAATTAAAGCGACCATTACCGGAAGAGAGAAATCACCGTATTCCATTTGGCGAAAAATGCAGTTAAAAAATGCATCATTTGAACAATTATCAGATATCATGGCCTTCCGTATATGTGTAGAGGATATTGCGGCATGTTATCAAGCGCTAGGGGTTATACATAGTAAATATCACATGGTTCCTCGCCGATTTAAGGACTATATATCAACCCCGAAACCAAACGGATATCAATCCATCCATACTGGCGTAATTGGTCCGGAAAATACGAGAATTGAAATACAGATTCGTACCCATGCGATGCATGAGATAAATGAAAAAGGCGTGGCGGCGCATTGGGCATATAAACAAGGTCAAAAAGTGGAAGGAAAAAGTTTCCGTTGGTTACGAGAGCTTTTGGAAATTTTGGAACAAGCGCAAAATCCGGATGAATTTTTGGAAAATACCAAATTAGAAATGTATAATGATCAGGTATTTTGTTTTACACCCAAAGGAGATTTGATAGGATTACCATATGGTTCAACGCCGGTAGATTTTGCGTATGCAGTGCACTCAAGCGTGGGCGATAGGTGTGTCGGAGCCAAAATTAACGGCGAGATTAAACCTTTAAGAAGCGTATTACAAAATGGCGATCAAGTTGAAGTATTAACATCAAAAGCACAACACCCATCTACAGAATGGGAACGCTTTGTCGTCACCGGAAAAGCTAAAGCGGCGATTCGCAGATATGTTCGCGCATGTAAACGCGAACAATTTTTGTCTTTAGGAAAAGACATACTGGAAAAATTATTCAAACAAGAAAATCTGGAATTTAATGAAAAAGCAATTTACGCAACACTTTCACACTTTGAGTGTGAAAGCATGGATGATTTATATGCGAAAGTTGGCGAAGGATTGGTTACCGGATGGGATGTGCTAAGAACAGTATATCCGGCATATAAACAGTCCAAAATCACGCAAGTTGTAAACTCGATTAAACTATCCAAATCCAAAAAGAAGAAAAATAATGCTTTAAAGATAGAGGGGCTGATAACGGGAATGGCTGTGCATTTTGCAGGCTGTTGTCATCCTGTACCCGGAGATAGAATTGTCGGTATTGTAACAACCGGTAAGGGGGTTGCTGTTCACTCATTATCATGTAAAGCGTTGGAGAAGTATGCGGATGAACCGGAAAGATGGCTGGACATTTCATGGGGTGAGGATGCAGAAACAGAGAGTCATACGGCTCGTATTAAAGTTATGATAAGCAATGAGCCCGGCACATTAGGAGAGCTGTCCAATCTGATAGCAAGGCAAAATGCTAATATTGCGAACTTGAATATTGTGTATAGAACGATTAGTTATTTTGAGATACTAATTGATGTCGATGTAAAAAATACCAATCATTTGAATGATATCATATCGGCGTTAAAGGCATCAAAAGTGGTTAGTTTTGTTTCAAGGGTTTAAGGAGGAGCAATGTCCCGGATAAAAAAAGAGGGACTTGGACTGCAGACTTTATACATAAAGATTATACGGAAATTAACGTCAATTAAAGGAACTCCGGAAGCGATAGCAAAAGGATTTGCGACGGGTGTTGCCATGTCGTTTACCCCATTTGTGGGGTTTCACTTGCTACTATGTATCTTCATCAGCAAGATTACAAAACAAAACAGTATTGCCGGAGCACTGGGAACCATTGCCGGAAATCCTTGGACGTTTCCGTTTATCTGGTATTTAGTTTTTGAGACGGGAATATTCATATTGGGGCATGATGCGCCGGAGGATAAAATAGATTTTAAGAGCTTATTTAAGGAATTGTTTCATTGCGTGATAAATCTTGACTTTAGTCGGTTTTGGGTAGATATTTGGCCTATATTCTATCCAATGCTGATAGGGTGCATACCGCTATATTTAATAATATGGCAAGTTGTTTACCGGACAATAAGGCATGTATTACATAAAGAAGAAGTAAAGGAATAAAATAACAATGATAATGGGGCTTGGCTGTGATATTGTTCAAGTATCACGTTTTTCAAAAGGTGAAATATTTTTACTAAAATTTATAAAGAAGTATTTTACGCATAATGAAATAACAGAGTTAGAGCAAAAAAATATATATCAAGATACAGAAAGTTTAACACTAGCCGTAGCAACAAGATTTTCCGCGAAAGAAGCAGTATCAAAAGCGCTGGGAAGTGGTTTCAGAGGCGGTATTACATTAAAGGATGTAGAGATAGTACACGATTCTCTAGGATGCCCGCAAGTAAATTTATATGGGAAAGCATTAGCCCGAGCATATTATGTATCTAAAAATCAAGATATAAAAGTACATTTGACCATATCCAATGAGCGCGAGTATGTAAACGCCGTGGCAGTATTGGAAAGTTTGTAGACATTTAGTCGCTAATTGAAAGCACAAAAAAATCGGGCAAAAAACCCGATTTTAAAATTTCACAAAACGTCCAAACTAACCTTGACGAGCTTTATATTTAGGTTCTCTTTTGTTAATAACATAAAGACGACCTTTACGACGAACCAACTTACAACCTCTAACCCGGTCCTTTTTAGACTTCAAAGAGCTATATATTTTCATTTTTCTTATTCCTTACACGAAAGTTTGAACGAAACATACGATAAATGTTTTAATTTGTCAAATAATTTTTTCACTTGAAATAGATTTATTTGCCATTATAATACCCGAAGTAAAGAAAATAGGCAAAGAGAGAAGATGAAATTTACCGCAATTATATGTCTGGGAATGTGTATATTTTCGTTTCCGACGTATGCATCAGGATATTTAGAAGATGTAAGAAATCTGGGGTATGTATCCGGAGAAGGATTGGCATGTGGAGCTTCACGCTATCCGTCTTATGAACTGATAGCGCGCGCCTATCTGGTGAGTAAAGCCCGCAGTGATCAAGAGCAAGCAGATGGGATGTATGAGTATAACAAAGCCAAAGCGACGGCATATATGGAAAAAAGAGGCGATGGATATTGGGGATGTGAAGAAGTCAATCGAAGATTTAACAACCAAAAAATATTTAAGTCGACATTATATAAAAACGGAACAATAAAGTTACCGGATGGCAAAGTATTAAAGCCGCGCAAAGAATATGATGTGACGTTGGTGTACGATCGCCGGGAAGACGAGCGGGGCAAATTAAATGCATATTACGATAAAGTAATGGCAAAAAAGCGCCAACGGGCAGTCAAAGAAGGAATATACCAAAAAATAAAACAAGAAGAAATGAAACTTCGTCAATATTAAATCACACAATCTGTAAACGAAAAGGAAGAAAATAATGGCATCATATCAATACATTTATGTTATGCAAAATTTAAGCAAAGTGTTCCCCGGAGGAAAAGAATTATTTAAGAATATAAGTTTGTCATTTTTCCCGGGAGCAAAAATCGGAGTGTTAGGAGTAAATGGCGCCGGTAAGTCTACCTTATTAAAAATTATGGCAGGAGTGGATAAAGAATTTAACGGAGAGGCGTGGGCTGCCGAAGGTGTTAAAGTCGGATACTTGGAGCAAGAACCAAAGTTGGATTCATCTAAGAACGTTATGGAAAATGTTATGGATGGATTAGGTGAGACGGTATCATTATTGAAGCGCTTTGAAGAAGTATCGATGAAGTTTGCAGAACCGATGTCAGATGATGAAATGAATGCATTGATAGAGGAACAAGCAGCGTTGCAAGAAAAAATAGATGCGGCAAATGGATGGGATATAGAAAGGACTGTTCAGATAGCAATGGACGCATTACGTTGTCCACCGGCAGATGCAGATGTAACAAAATTATCTGGTGGAGAAAAAAGACGAGTAGCCTTATGTCGGTTGCTATTATCGAAACCGGATATGTTGTTATTAGATGAACCGACAAACCATTTGGATGCGGAGTCTGTTGCGTGGCTAGAACACCACTTGCGCGATTATAAAGGAACGGTGGTGATGGTAACCCACGACAGATACTTCTTAGATAACGTAACCGGCTGGATTTTGGAATTAGACAGAGGCCAAGGGATACCGTATGAAGGCAATTATACATCATGGTTGGAACAAAAGCAGAAACGTATAGAGCAAGAAGCTCGCGAAGAGAGTGCGCGTCAAAAGACATTAGCCAATGAATTAGAGTGGATTCGCAAAAATCCGAAAGCCAGACAAGCCAAATCGAAAGCGCGTATTAATGCTTATGAAGAATTGTTGGCGGAAACATCAAAAGAACAGATTACCCAAGCCTACATTAATATTCCCATGAGTGAAAGATTGGGTGATATGGTAATCGAGGCGAAAAATATTTCTAAATCGTATGGTGACAGAGTATTGATAGATAACTTATCCTTTAAGATTCCGAAGGGAGCGATTGTCGGTATTATCGGTCCGAATGGAGCTGGTAAGACAACATTATTCAGAATGATAACGGGACAAGAAAAGCCAGATTCAGGAGAGATTATTATTGGAGAAACAGTCGATTTAGGTTATGTAGATCAAAGTCGAGATGAATTAGACGCCAATAAAACGATATGGGAAGAAATATCGGATGGGTTGGATATCATAGAACTCGGGAAAAAGCAAATGCCGTCGCGAGCATATGTAGGCCAATTTAATTTCAAAGGAACGGATCAGCAAAAGAAAATAGGACAATTATCCGGGGGGGAAAGAAATCGCGTACATCTGGCAAAAATGTTGAAAAAAGGTGCTAATGTTATATTGTTAGACGAGCCGACCAATGATTTAGATGTAGACACGCTGCGTTCATTAGAAGAAGGTATAATGAATTATCCGGGGTGTGTTTTGGTAACATCACACGATAGATGGTTTTTAGATCGTTTAGCAACTCACATTTTAGCCTATGAAGATGAAGGGCATGTAGAGTGGTTTGAAGGTAACTTTGAAGACTATGAAAAAGACAAGATACGCCGTCTAGGAGAGGAAGCCTGCAATCCACATCGTGTGAGATACAAAAAACTTGAACGCTAATAATTAAAACCGGTAGTAATACCGGTTTTAATCTACCATAATTTACAGTATAAATTCAGAAATAATAGCTCCTTTACTAGAATTAATTTTAAATAGCCATCCATCATAAAGAAGACTGTTTTCCTTTATTTGTTGCAAAGAATATTTATCAATTAACCCCTCTCTGTTTAGATGAATGGAAATCCAATAATCAAGGTCTCGAGAATAAAGGTCTATCACATAAATAATCCCGTTAAACAAGGTGATTTCAAAATGTTTGATTTTAGAAAAATTATCAAAATTAACAAAATTGACATTTTTTATTTCATCTGCACTCAAATACCAAAAATTATCAAGCAACTGTTGTAAATGAGAATATTCATTTGCAGAATTAACATCTTTAAAATTCTCATCATCAAAGCGTCGGTAAACTTCAAAATCATCTGTTTTTATACGTTTAACATTAGAAATATTAAATGTAAATAGAGGCATTTGTACCCAATCCATAACATAGGAAGATAGTTCAAAATTACTGTTTAGCTGATAGAGGAAGTTGTCATTATTGAGTAGAGCATAATAGTATTTATTACCATCTTTCAGTGGAGCAATAATCGCCTCATCAACAATATTTCCGTTTTTGTCGCTACTAATAATTTTTAAAGGATTTTCGAATAAATCCAATTCGTTTTGATGAATATAATCAGCCCGATAGATAACCGTACTGCGAATGAGATTAACCAGTGCATTAATTTTAGCAAAAGAAGCGTAATAACCATCAGCCTCACTAATTCTCCAGAAATTATCTGTTTTTTGAATATGAATAGATTTTTGATTAGGAAAAACAATTTTAATTTGAGTAATATCTGCACTGTTTCTGGTTGCTTCAAAAAAATAGTTACCTCTTGCCAGAAGATGAATTTTCGTATTGTTTAAGTAAATTCCGTAAACAAGCAACGGAATTGCGATAAGCAGACAAATAAGAGCAATTTTAATGTGTTTGAGAAGCATTAATCAGTCTCCTAATTTTTTTCAAACGAATTTTTTTAATTGCAACATTAAGAATAACCAAAATCCCCAGAAGCAGCAGTAAGACACCGAAAGTCACAACAATCGTAAAAGTCATAATAGCGGATTGATAATATTGAGCGATTATGGATTTAATTTTAGATAATTGATTTCTATTTTCATCTAATTTCTGTTCAATGGAACTAATATCGCCGATATTTTTAATAGAAGCAAATCCCCGCGCTTTCAAGTTGTTATAAAAAGTTTCTTTTCGAGATGTATAAAGTTGAATATTCTCTTCTAGTTGCATAATCTGCGGTTCGTAATATTTGCTGATGTAATTAAAAATAGCATTTCCGATACTGGAAGTATTTAAGGTATAATGATTATAAGCAAGGGAGCTTTCAATATTGGAATTGGCGGCAAAGTCAAATAGCCGTAACAAAAATAACAAATTATCAGCCGTTGGAATAATTTGATAAAAATCAGTACCTTTAGATTCCGAAGAAACAAAAAGATAGTCTTTAAGTAAATCTGTATCATAAAAAAATAACACACGCCCATCATAAAGAGAAGATGGTTCGATATGTTGCCCTTCCAGAGCTAAATTAAGATAGTTCGAAGTATATTTCCCGACAGACAAAGCGGCGGAAACATTATTAAAAGAATTCAGAAGAGGAAATGTTTGATAAGAGTCGTTTTTTTTTATAGTAATTTTTGACGCTTAAATAACGATGACCGAGCGAATATTTTTTTTTAGGTTATGATAAAAA
>CASFTO010000106.1 GCA_949297665.1 uncultured Alphaproteobacteria bacterium
CCGTGCCACTCAAACACATCAAACCCGCAAACCGCCAAAATCCGATTATTTTCATCCACCAAGGAATAAGCCGCGATATGATCAAATCCCTCAGCAAAAATTTGCGCTTCATGAATTTGCGCCGTCTGCGGAACCACAAAAAAAGCATCCCCCGTCCGATAATCTCTTATCATGCCCTAAAAACTCCATAAAAAAAGAGGCCTAAGCCTCCAAAACCGCACAAAACACTTATTCGTTCACATCCAAATACGGCACAACCGCCAAAATATTCAGCGGCAACGGAGAATTTGTTTGTATCAAGAAAGTTGCGGCTTGTTCATTTTGCGTGGTTGAGCCGTTAAACAAGATTTCTTTATTTCCGGTAAAGAGTTCCTGAGGAGCATTCATCGGAGCATCTGTTTTACGATATAAAATATCGGTCAATGAATTTTCATTTTCCCCGATTTGACCTCCTCCGGAAAGATAAAGTGTCAACAAAACATGATTAATGCGTTGTTTTTGTCCGATACCGCTGCCGTATTGATTAGGGATATAGATATTTTGCGGAATAAACTGACTGCAAATATTAAGCCCGACGACCAAATGAGAAACCGCCGACGGCACGATAATTTTACCGTTATAAACCACTTGAGAAGGCAAAACGACGCCATCTGCAAAGAGGGAAACTTCTTTTCCCTCCAAATGGCTTAAACCGGAAAGTTCGGTTGTATCATCATCGGCAACTCTGTCAAAGACGACCGCCGCGTCAAGATAAACGGCATTTTGTCGCATATAGAGAGCCTCTTTTTTATTTTTCATTTCCAGATTATCGCTCCGAAGTTGAGAAACAGGCACGGTTTGCGGCATACCGTTGTCCATCCACTCGACGGACCTGAGATAAGTGCTGTTAATCACGCGTTGCACTTCCACCCAAAGTTCGTCGCGATTATCTTCAAGATTAGGAATAACCGCCAAACTTTCGATTGAACCGGAAACATCATGTCTAGAAAAAGCGGCTACTTCTTGTTCAGAAGAAAAAGTAATCGCAGTCAAAGATCCATCACCGACCAAGCACCACAAAATTTTATCAGGGACTTCTTGATAAGCCATGGAAACGATACGAGATTGAAACAAATGCTTACCCAAAATAGAAACATCGGTTTGGTCATAACCGTCATTGTAATAATTATACATCAAATCGCGCAAGCTCAAACCGTATCGATCAACAAACAAAACGTGCGCGCCAATGGCCACAGGCATAATTGCCTTACTGCCGACGGTAGAAATTTGCGAAATACGAATATTATCAGACGCCATTGCCTGCGAAGAAGAAATGGCATCGATATAAAATTCCGCCGCCCCCGTACCGACAAAAAGTGCATCACGAGCATAGAGCCATTTCCCCTCATTAAATTCTGTACTGAGCACCGGTACGGTAATGGCGGTTTCGGCGGTAGCCTCACCACAATCCATATCGGCAAAATTATTATAATCACCGGAATAAGATAAACAAACATTAGGACCTGTTTCGGAATTAACCAAAAAAGCGAATCTGTTTCTGAAAAAAGCTCCGGAAATTGGATAAGCCGTTCCTTGATGTATCATCCCCAATTCCCAACAAACCGTACCTTTTTCAAGCGCATCAGGCAAACGAGAAACAACCTGAGCCATAACATGTTGAGCATCTGTAAATTCGGTAATTTTAACAATACCGATGCCATCGTGAACATACTGCCACGATATACTGCCGTCAGAACGTGTACCTTCGCTGTGTACGGGTTTAATAGCGCCGGTTTGCCCCGTTCCGACCGCCATATAATATTTATTATCGGAAGATCGAATTTCCATTGCCGCAACATTAATCCCCGCGCTCCAAGGTTTTGTATCGTCATCAAGAACGCGCAGTCTGACCAACCGTCCGACATCGGTATCCGCAAAAATATCGGCCGAAGCGGTTAATTGTGTCGTACCTGTTTTTTCGGTAACGGAAATCATCGTCTCAGAGGTATTCATACTCAAAAAAGGTCCGTTACGCAGTTCCAACTCCTCTAAACGCCAATCATCATTAGCGTATCGCTTAAGCAACATAATCGGATGATTGGCATTAAAGATATACATAATATCGGAATGTTGGATTGTTTGGATTTTGCAACATAATTCATCATCATCCCACAAATCGCTGTAAGTATAAGGGGAAGATATTTCCAAAGGCGGAAAAGCCTCATCGGGTTCATCGTCAGTAGCCCCCGAAGTAGAAACGACATGTTTGCGCACCAAATCTCTCTGAGCGAAAAGCCGGATTTTAAGATGACTGAATTCGACGACATAAGCGACACGATGACTGTATTTAAACGGAAACAAAAAACTTCTGGCATTAGACATTACTTTTTCCTTTCAATTCCCAAACCAAATTACCCTGATAATAAAGTTTCAAGACATTACCGGAAACCACCCCGACATAATCTTTAATTTCAGTAATAAAATTACCGTCCTCATCTTTTGGCCATCCGGCGAGTTCGGCAGTCAACCAATCAATTCCGCCGATAAACTCATTATTTTCGTTATAATACCAAACCACGACAACATCATCTGCGGCCCCGCGCACTGCGACGCAAGGTGTATAATAAGTCCCCATAAGTTTAACAATAGCGTTATACAAGTCATAATTAGATTCAAAGAACAAAGTATCGTCCACCACATAATTTTCATCCGGAGCAATTTGGGCATAATTAATAATAACGCCCAAATAACCTTTTGAAAATTTAATCACAAAGCTGCGATAAAAATAATCTTCGGAACCAAAAACGATACATCCGACAAATTTTTCCAACGTTCCCCAATCACCGTAATCGATAAGAGCCTGTTCATCCAATTCCAGTTTAACCTGTAAAGTCTGATTATTTTGCACGACAACAGAATTTTTCTGCAAGATATACCCATCTTTATAGACTTGATATTCGACGGTAGAATTTTTCAAAACGCGAACGGAATTACGTTGATAGCCGTTTAAGACGACAGTAGCATCAGCAGGATTAGGTTGAAGCGTAAAAGTAAATAACTCGCTTTTAGAAACCAAAAAGACCTCAAGTTTGGTATCTTCCAAAACCACATAATTAGCGCTCACGGAAGAATACCCTTCGCAGCTGACTTCATAATAAAGTTTATCACCGCGAGCCACCGTAATTGAAGACCTCTCCACCCCGTTAATCAAAACCTTAGCTTCCGGAGGTGTCGGAATAATCTGAAATAAAATATCATCATCCAGAGGTGTCTGCGCAACAAAATGCGTACCGCCTCGCCGTTTCAAACTCCCCTCCACCAAAGGAATAAAGTTACGACAAAGTTTCGCCGTTTTATCATACTTAGCAATATCCGTCCGCCCCTGCAACCACGGACTAAGTTCTCCTCCGTTAAATTGCATTCTAGTCGGTTTAATACTCATTTACCTATCTCCCTCAAAACAAAGCGCCCGCCAAACGGATACGCAACATCAAAAAAAACTCACAAAGCTAATCGCCCCACACCTGACGCACCAACACCCAACTGTTATCCGGCACCAACTCGGTATCTTTAGCAATTTCATTATTGAGTTCGGCTTGCTGAATAAGGGTTAAGAATTCATTTTCCAGCACCTGTTTAAGGTTAAGCGAATGTTTAATGCGCATGGCAAGTTCTGCCGCAACTTTTGCCGCAACCGCTTCACGAAACAATGGCGGAAACGGCGTATCGTCATTAATAATGCGCACATATTCAACTTCAATTCCGTCATCTAGCATCGTCACAATACAATTATTGGCCAATTCATAACCTTGCATAGCATAGGGACGCGGCTCGGCTAAATCTTTTATGGAAGCGCCAAACACTTTAAGCAAAAGCAAGCAATCTCCCGGCAACTGAAACATAAATCTGTCACCATATTTTTCTTCCAAACGCGCCAAACGCTTGGTCGTCACGGCAAAGCGCCACGGATAAGAAGAAAGAAGCAAATTTTTCACATCCTCATAAATAAGCTCATACGATTTACCGAAAGCAGCATCATTGAGCGAAGCAACCGGCGGTTCCCCGAGTTTAAGAAGCGCACGGTTAATAATTTCAATTTTAGACATACGACCTCCGAAAAAGGATAAAACAAAGAGGACGGACAAACGCCCGCCCTCCGGACTATGGACTTTTTCTTAATAATTTGAGACAAAATAATATGTGAACACCAAGCGAGATTTAGCGTGCCAAGTAACCCAAGGTCACACGAATTTCGCCGGAGTTGGAAGTGTTAGAAGTAACCGCTGCCGTAACAAAATCTTTAACGTCAGCAGGTAATGTAGCCGTAGCCATCAATTCCCCATCTTCAAAAGACTTTGTTGCTTCAATAGACATGGTAAGCAATTCAGAAAAAGAGCCTGTTTCACTGTCACCATGTTTAACAGTAATAGTCACACTATTAGAGATGGAAACATCACCAACAGCAAAAGCGTTAACACACAAAGCACCTTGAGTAGAACCTGCGGCAATAGCTTTTCCCTCGGCAATGGATGCTTGGTTAAGAGCGCCTTTAGCCAAATCTTCATCATAAACTTTCAAAATATTGTTCAACATCAAAAAAACTCCTAAAAAAAGAGGTTACGCCAATTCAACAGCCTTTTCAGAACCGTTTTCAAAGTTATAAGAGGTAATAAAGCGAATACCGTTCCAAGCGGCAAAGCTACGGTTAACATCCATATCGCCAGTCATGGTTTGCAACACATTACCTTTGTACTTATTAAGCATAGAAAGCACTTTCGGATGACAGAAGATATAAGTGGAAGCTGGTGTTGCTTTCGCATCTACCAACATATTGTCAATTTGTTCTGCTGTCGGAATATTGTCGGCAGAAATATTAACAATAGCGGAAACGGCGTCTGGGTTAGCAAGTTGCATACCGATATATCCTTTAATACGCACCCCATAACCAAGCAAACCATTAGCGTTTTTATAGAGTTGACCACCGTTGATTGGAGTTGAATCTAAAAGACCGAAACGATTGATGTTCTTAGCGGAATAAAGACCTGTCACTTCGCCCGGGATAAAACGCACCGCAACCATAGAGTAACATTTATCATCCGCACCGGCAGAAACAGCTTTACCATTTTCAACCGCATACGGGATAAAGTTATCATAAATAATTTTCTTTTCAGCGGTTTCACCGGCGTGCTTCAAAAGAACCGGAACTTTCTTCGCAAAATATTCGGAAATACCGATAACGGCAGCCTTATCTTCCGGCACAAAGATTTCCCCACCCAAGATAGACAAGTCAATTTTCTTCAAATTAGAATCAACTTCCATTTCAGGCAGAGGTTGGTTAATATCAATAAAGCCCGCGCCGGAAATTTTTGCCACTTCTTCATAAGCGTTCCAAAGCCCGTGAGAAGAAGCCTCAAAACGCATATTATCCAAAATTGGAGAATCATTAGTTAAAAAATCAACATAATGCTCTTGCTTTTGAGACAAAGCAACCGCAATTTCTTTTAATGTACCAGACATTTAAAAAATCCTTTCAACAAACAAAATTAATAGTCATTAAACATTTCTCTGAAATACTCAACCGCATTCCAATCTCCGCCTTTACGGCGTCTGCCAAAGCTAATCGGATTATCTTCCGAAATAGCCTCACCCAAACGACAAAAGACCTCCATCATACGCTTGGTACCGATTGCCTTTTCAATTTCGGCAACAGTATTTTCATCATCACAAAACATTCTGACGCCACGCTTCATTAATTCCCAATTGCGTTGCGCGCGTGTCCCCCAAGTACGTTTCATTTCTTCCATTTCTCGTAAAGAATTTTCCGCCCAAGAGGCTTCGTTTCGTTCAATAAGTTCATCACGATGTTTCACATACCAATCATAGATAGCCTGAGCAGATTGCGGCAGAATATGATTTTCAAGACAAACTTGTTTAAAAGCTTCGCCGTCTTCTTTATCTTCATCGGCAAAGACCACATCAAAACAAGCGCTGTCTTGCGGCATTCCCAAACGGGAATAAAGTTTGTCCAAAGCTTTTTTATCGCCGTCCTTCGGCAAAGAAATTTTAGAAGAGAAAGCTCTTTCCAGTTCACGATAAGATTTGAGCAAATCGGCAGGAGTTTTAAAACCCTTCTTGTCAATATAATCCAAATCCTCCGCGGACATTTCTCCCCAACCGGATTGTGCACGCAAAAAGTCTTTATCAAATTCAGACTTTAAGAAGTTATCGGAGGTAGTCTGCCCCTCCGGCTTTTTAGAATTCATCATATCAAATCCCCACAAAAAAGTTAGCATCAAAAAAGGCAGCCTCAAACGAGCACTGCCTAAAAAAACGTCAGATACGGAGCCTGAAAAACGCCCACAAAAAAAGGACGTCAACCACGCCCCCAAACAAACACTATTTCCATTATGCGTTCATCATAACCAACCCCCGACAGGATGTCAATAGGTTTGGAAACGTTTTTGAAAATATTTTTTTACCTTAAACGTCTAAGTCACGTTTCACATCATCGCCGTCACGCTGCAGTTTAGTAAACAAAGCAAACACTTCGGTTTCGGAAAGCGCCAGATATTTAACCAGCAAATCAAACATCCGCCTTTTGCCTAAAAGAAAAGCCGCCGCATTCGGATCAAATCGATTTTGCGCATCATAGAAATAAGGAACACCTCCGGCGCCGAGTTCTCCTCGGGCTCCCGCTTCGTCACGCAAAAATTCAATAACGATTTCCGCTTCGGGTTTTAATTTTCCGTTAGGCGTTAAAAAGAGTTTATGAAACGCTTTAACCAATTCATGTTCACGCTTAATTTTCTTAAAAAACATCCATTTTCTCCTTTATGCCGAAGTCTTGTTGAGCAAAGTCGCAAGAGAAGCGTTTTGCGCTCCTGCCTGCGCACCGCTTTGTTGCTGTTGAAGAAGCGCCATTTGCTGTGCCTGCTGTTGCATTAAGAGCTCCTGCACTTCTTCGGAAGTACGCACCACATCTGGACCAACACCATAATAATCAGCAATTTTGCGTAACGCCGCTTCGGTATCAAACACATTTAAGATATTCGGATTAGCTTGCGCCAAAGACGTTGCCGCCTCAATCGTTTTATAAAGTCCGACAATAGCGCCGGATTGCTGCATATGCACAGCCGGACCTTCAAACTGAATAGCGATAGAACCGTCATACATCAACTCATCCGGAACATCGTCTAAAACGCCGTAAGAAGCCAAAATATCCAATTCACGCTCAATATTACCGGCAAGCCATTCTGCGGAAATACGTTCACACATCGGCGCCAGTAACATAGATTTTTCCATCTCGCGTTTTTCCACTTCGGTAGCGGTCATCTGCTTGGTTTGTGTGAGTGATTGGAACAAAGGAACGAGGAACGCTCTTTC
>CASFTO010000107.1 GCA_949297665.1 uncultured Alphaproteobacteria bacterium
AATACCGTTGCCACCTTAATATCCGTTCCCGCTAACTCTTGCGCTACGTTCGGGTAGGAATATACCAAACTCAACGGTAATATTTTTTTGTACGCTTCCGGATATTTTCCCCACCCAATATCAAAACGAGGTTCGCCTTTTGTGCGATACGGATGCGCCGTGCAGTTGCCGATAATAATATCTGAGGCGATACCATTCAAATTATCATACGAAAAATAACGTTCATATTCGCTTTGACTGGGCTTGTAGCTTGGTATTATAAAATTAACTCCCTTGCACTTTCCCGTTTTTTCCATTTGCGCAAAGCTCCATGCGAATTCGGTTGCTATGCGTGTTTGATATACCGGATACCCGAACATCACCAATCTTACTTCCTTGTCGCCCCATATCTTATTCTTGATTGCGGCTAATCTTTCTATATTGTCTTCCGTTGAAATGTCATACGCTTCACTTATGCACTCATCCACAATTTCGTGCGATACGCCCATTGCCTTAAAATAGCGGCGATACATCTCTTGCTCGGAGCCGACATTATACTCTAAACTCGAATCGCTGAAATCGGAATTACCTTGATTATCTTTTAATCCCAGAAAAATCAATTTTACCGCTCTATCAGTGCGGCGAAAATGCTTAAACCATGCATACACCGCAGGACTGGCGGCGCCTGGATGTCCCGAAAATACAACAAACGCATCCGTGTCTTCCGGCAATCGGCTATAATCGCATCCGATGATTTCTCGATTGTACCCCTTAAATCTTATTACTTCACCGGCTTTAATTCGACCTTGCTCTTCGGCTCTTAATATGGTTTTCTTTTCTGACGGCAATAATAAAAACTCCGGCATCGGTTCTTTTATCTCTCTTGCTTTTTTCGCTCTTTCTATCGCATCTTTTAGCGTTAAATCTTTCTTGCTTGCTAATTCTCTTGCATAGCGTACATAACTTACAAACGTGTCAAACTCCTCTTTATAGTGACCGCGGCGACACCACGCCCGAGCATAATCTCGATATTTGACTTCTCGTTGTTCGCAAACTGCTTGTACTATTTGTTCATATACACTTATACGATGCGTCATTCGCTTACCTCTCTTATTTTATTGTTCCGTGTTTTACTAAATATTCGTAAATTTTTCGTATATTTTAGTATATTATTAACTTTTATCCGGCTAAACATCTGTATAGTTGGTGAGGTGTTTTATGAGTATCTTTAAATACAAAGCTTTTAAATCCGGTGATAAAGTCAGTAAACTTATTGTTTTTTTGCATGGATATAACAGTTGTATTGAAGATGTTGAACCTTTTGCCGAGTCTTTAGCTAAAGACGTCGAGGGAGCGCTGGTTGTTGTTCCTGAAGCGGATATGCAAAGCGAACGCAACCCTGCAAAAAAACAATGGTATGCGTTGGTTGATGTTGATCCCGACAGAAAAAGAAGAAAACCAGAAACTCCTACGGCGGAAATTGTGGAAATTTATAATAAAACAGGTTTCAGAATCAGTCAGGCAGCTAAGAAAATAAATACTTTTATCACTTCTTTGCAACATGAACTTAAAGTTAAAAATAAAGATACTTTTGTTATGGGGTTTTCACAAGGCGCCATGCTTTCCATGTATGTCGGTTTGACACGTAAATATGAACTCGGCGGGGTTTTTCCGTTTGCCGGTATTATTTGTGGCAAGGATATGCTTGAAAAAGAACTTTCTTCACGTCCCGAAATTTATTTGTTCCATGGTACAAGTGATTTGTCCGTACAGTATAAAACCCTCGATTTTACAAAAGATTGGCTGGAAAAACATAATATTGATTGGGAAGCAATTGAATACGACGGTATTGAGCATCGACTTATTGATGATGAAATGAAAGATGCCGCTTCCATTATCAATCGTCGGTATATTTAGTCTTTTCTTATGCGGTTTTATTTAGCCACTCTATTATCTCGCGTATTCTTCGTGCCGATGCCGCGGAGCTTAATTTTTCTGCAGTTATTTTCTGCGCATTTATTATTTTACTTCGCATTATCTCAGGATGATTTAGGTAGTAGCTTACTTGTTTCGGAAAATCTTCCAGATCCTCATAAATGATAATATTGTCACCATATATTTCTTTCACCATGGAATTCGGTGAACTTATTACCAAACCTCCAGAAGCCGTAGCTTCTAATGTTTCCGTATTGATTATTTTGCTATCAATACTGTCGGCTTTGTTATATACCGCAACAATTTGCGCTTTTGATAAAAATCTCCGTCTTTCAGTTTCATCCCCTTCATTAGCGGGCAATACATTTTCGTTGGTTTCCCAAAAGCGACCGAGAAATTTTACATTCGGTTCTTGGCGCAATTTTTCCGCTAGCGGCGATGACTTATTGTTATCCCCATAATACACTAACGGATATTCTTTATAGCCGGATTTAAAATTGTTCGAATTAATATAGAAATCCGCTAAATTTACCCCTAAAATAAATTTGGCGCTTTGAATATTCGAACGTGTGTAGTGTTCATATAAATCTTGATATGGGGTCAAAACAATCAGGCGTGTTTGTATTTCTTGCCAATTTAAAGGATAGTAATCCTCATTATATATAAAATTATACTTTGCTTGAGATTTATTGATTTCTTTTACATATTCGGGAGCTTTGAACCAGATACCTATATCTTCTTGGCGCGGCATATTCGATGCATTTAATTTAACTTCATAGCCTAACCTTTTCAATTCGTTCACAAAACCAACCTCGCGGCTGTTTGGACGATGGGATTTCGTATATATATATACCGTTTCCTTTTCAGTTGCCAAAAACGGCAGGATGCATAGCATCACTGCCGTGGCAACTGCCAATATACATAAAACAAATTTATGTGCTATCGGCAACTTCATCTTTAGAGTTTCTTTTCGTTGATTAAAAACTCTACCAATCCGTTCATACGTTGAACAAATAAATCAACGTTATATTCCGAAACAGCTATTTTATATGCTTTTTCAGCTTTTTCGGCACGAGCCTTTTCATCGTTGATGTATTGGTTATATAACGTCTTTAATTCTTCGGCATTCTTATACATCGGAATTGCATCACCGAATACGGCTTCAATCTCTTTGTTATATGGTGCCAACATAAATCCTTTACTTGCAGCTATGTCATACACGCGCGACGGAATAATTCCCAATTCGGATTCATGTTCCGTAACGTTGACCAAGTTAATTTTCGCTGACGAGAAATATGCTCCTAAATCATTATCATGGATATATTCTCCTTTGATGAAATTGTCATCTATATTACCACTCCAGAAGCGACCATATATTTCCAAAGGCAAGTTTGCTTCAACCGCTGCCGATATTGCAGGACTTGAGCGATCATTATCGCCTACATACAATAAATCTCTTTCCAACTCTTTTTTCGGAGCCGGATAAAATACGGACGGATCCGTAAATTCAGGAACATACGCTACCGCATATCCTGCACCCAACAGATAATTGTAAAAATCCGGTGATGATGTTGCTACACCGTCAAAAACTTTAATTTCTTCTTCAAACAGAGAATCATAATCTTTCACATATATAATATTTACACCTTTCTGGTTCGTTTTTACTTCGTTAAACGGTCCATATCCTCGCAGGTATAAATTTACGCCGGCATCTTTTGAGTTATCCGTGTATAAATTATCTTCCGTTGTGGTAATAACATTGTATCCTACTCGTGCAAATGCTTTTTCCAACGCACCGTTTATGTCCGCTCTGTTCATCGTCCGATATTGGCGCAATTCTCCAACTCTTAGAGCTAATTTGTTTAAATCTGTCTTCGTTGCTCCGCCTTTCAGGGCTACTAAACCGACTATCAATGCCAGTAAAATAACCGTTAATACGGAGAGTATTATCTTCATCGTCTTATCACTCATAATTGTCTCCCTACGTTATTTATCAAGCAATCACCTGTTCATACAGACTACTATGCTTGGTTTTATTTTAAACATCTCTCTTTTTCACTCAAGTTAAAACTTCTTCTTTACACAGCTTTTAATATTTGACTTTTCTCTTCTTACTCCCTACATATAACTTGTTTGAAATTTATTCTGAAAGGGACTATGCTCATGAAATATATTTGTACTGTCTGCGGGCAAGTTATCGAAAGCGATACCATGCCTGATGTTTGTCCGGTTTGCGGCGCTAAAACTTTTAAATTAATGGATGATCAAAATAAAGCCTATGCCGATGAACATAGAATCGGAGTGGCTAAAGGTTTGGATGAGCGGGTTGTCGCAGGTCTTCGCGAACATTTTAACGGAGAATGTTGCGAAGTCGGTATGTACTTGGCAATGAGCCGACAAGCTGACCGTGAAGGTTTTCCCGAAATCGCTGAGGCGTTCAAACGTTATGCTTTAGATGAAGCTGATCACGCCGCGCGTATTGCCGAAATGCTCGGTGAAGTGGTTACTGATTCTACTCAAAAAAATGTTGAAATGCGCGCTGCCGCAGAATTCGGCGCTTGCGACGGAAAAAAGAAAATCGCTTCTTTGGCTAAAGAACTCGGTTACGATGCCGTTCATGACAGTATTCATGAAATGGCTAAAGATGAAGCTCGTCACGGCAGAGGTTTTGATGGTTTATTGAAGCGTTATTTCAACAAATAACCTTTATGCTTAAGATTAAAGCACCTCTCCTCGCGGAGGGGTGCTTTTTTGTATTCGGTTACCGGCGACTTAATCCACAACTTAAGCTGATTGATATATATACTCCTCCATTGCGATGTTCTTTACTGCAAACATTTCCATCGCAACAATAAAAAGGCAAACGCATATATCCGCTTTCCAACTGCAAACCTATTCGTCGGTTAAACCTGTATTCGCCGCGAAGACTTACACCGTATGTAAAATCTGAACGATGTTGCTTACAGACTTTAGCTCCGGCATACGAATAATATGTTTGGTAGAGTGCGCCGATTTTTCCTAATACTCCTATTTGCCAATTCTCGATTTGCAAGAAATTATATCCGATATTTCCTGTCGTTATCGGCATCCAGTTTCTGCTTCCCGCTTTATACGGCAACATTCTTGAACCTGAAATCTCCGCTTCACACAAAAAACCACAATATTGATATCCTATTGCAATTGAGGCATACGGCTCATAGGCTTTATCAACAAACATTCCGCCTCCGCCTAACAATAAATATCCGAATTGTTTGGAGTAGTACGATAATTCTCGTTGCTTGACTACCGGAGATCTTCCTACTCTTGTCTCCGCTTGCGCTGGCTGTACAAACAGACTTAGTATCAGCATCACTATGACGGCTTGATACTTCATAATACTTTTTGTCTTCATCGCTTATTATTTTTTAGTTAAACAATTAATCGCGCTTTTTGACATCTTCTCTAATAATAAAAGACGGCATAAATCTATATTTACACCGCCTTCTATATATCTTTTTTTATTAATCGTCAACGACTACTTATTATTTTGGAGTTTGTTTCATCGTTGGGCGAAAATTCTTGGCATAACGGTTAAAATCTTTAACCTGCTGATTTCCCCAACCCATTATATATTGATCGCCCATCACAATAAAAGGTGTTCCCAAATTTTGTTGCGATACCTTAAATTTTCGCGCATAGCCCAACATATACCCCATATTATTACCTTCTCTGATATTCATCTCTTTTATATCATAGTCCTTATAGTATCTTTGCAGATATTCGCGCGCATGCTCGCAATGCACACATCCCGGCTGCGAAAATATATAAATTCGGTTCGTGTTACTCTCACTTTTACAACCACTTATTGCCAACATTGCCAGCATCATTATACTTGCCATTATTCTCTTCATTTTATCCTCTTTGGTTCTCTCTTTGTTGTATCGTTTCGGATTTTATCTTTTAATCCTTAAAAATCATTAAATGAATTGGCTTTTGCACACTATATTCTTGACATAACTTTTTTTTGGGTGTTAAATTTGTTCGCTTTTTAAAACAATTTAATAAAAGGATATTTGGTTATGGCTCTGAAAAATATTAGAGAGAACAGCTATCCGGATTGGTATCAAAATGTGATAGCTGCTGCTGATATGGCCGAAGTTTCCTCTTCTCCGGGGTGTATGGTTATTAAACCTTGGGGATACGGAATTTGGGAACGTATTCAGCGCTTATTAGATGAAAAGATTAAGGAAACAAATCATGAAAATTGCTATTTCCCGCTTTTCATCCCCTTAAGCTATTTCCAAAAAGAAGCCGAACACGTTGAAGGTTTTGCTAAAGAAATGGCTATTGTTACTCATTCTCGTTTAAGCATGGATGATGGTAAACTCGTTCCGGCGAGCCCACTTGAAGAACCTCTTATCGTTCGACCTACTTCAGAGACCATTATTGCCGATTCATTCTCTAAATGGGTTCACTCTTATCGTGATTTGCCGGTTTTGATTAACCAATGGGCTAACGTTGTTCGTTGGGAAATGAGACCTCGTCTGTTTTTGCGTACTCGTGAATTCTTGTGGCAAGAAGGACATACCGCTCACTCTACTTTCCAAGAGGCCGAACTTGAGGCCGAAACAATGCTCAAAGTCTATGAAGATTTATGCGTTAATGATATGGCTATGCCGGTTATTAAAGGTAAAAAACCGGAATATGATAAATTCCCCGGCGCGGTCACAACCTATTGCATCGAGGCTATGATGCAAGACGGTCGTTCTTTACAAGCCGGTACTTCTCACTTCTTAGGGCAAAACTTTGCTAAGTCCGCAAATATCACTTTCATTAACTCTAATAATGAACAGGAATTTGCTTATACAACTTCTTGGGGCGTTTCGACTCGTCTTATCGGTGGTTTGATTATGACACATGCTGATGATGAAGGTATGTGTGTTCCGCCCAAATTGGCTCCGTATCAAGTCGTTATTATTCCTATCCTTAAGGATAAAAACAAAACGGACGAAATTAATGCTTACGCCGAAAAAATCAGAACCGCTCTTAGAGATAAATTTTTTGGCGGTGAGAAAATTCGCGTTAAGCTGGATAATCGCCCGAAAGAAGCTATTGATAAGATGTGGGAATGGACACGTAAAGGTGCTCCTATCATCGTGGAAGTCGGCGCTAAAGATTTGGAAAAGAACGCCGTTATGTTCCGCAATCGTATTAATATCAGCGGCAGTGATTGGAAGAATTTTGAAGATGTTGACGCTTTTGTAGCTTCAATTTCCGATAAATTGCAAAATATCCAAGATACGATGTTACAACGCGCGCAAGATCGCTTGAGACAAAATGTGGTTACAGATATTAAAACCGCTAAAGATTTTGAGGCTTATTTCGCTAATCAAAATGTTTATTTGGATAACAACGGTAAAGCTCCAAAGGTTGCTTTTGTTCGCGGTAAATGGTCCGGTGACGAGGCTACTCTTGATAAATTGAAAGAAATGCGCTTGACCATTCGTTGTATCCCGTTTGACCAAAGCGGTACGGAAGGAGAATGTCTGCTTTCCGGAAAAGCCGGCGCTACACTTGATGTTATCTATGCGCGTTCTTATTAATCGGCGTCATTGATTTTTTTTATTAACACCGGTTTTGCAAACTCCTCTTGAGAATACTTTTCTTTAGAGGAGTTTCTTTTTTACATAAAAAAATGCGCTTTCCCTTGTATCTCAAGGAAAAACGCATTTTTAATTATCTGGCGGCTAAAATCCCGTCAAGTTTGTCTATCAGATGGTAGCCATCCAGTATCCTTGAAAAATGCTTAATTTCAAGCAAAGATAACCGATTGGTCCAAATCAGAAATTGTTTCGGTTTTCTTATCATATATCTTTCGCGCATTCTTTGTCTGAATATGTGACGCTGTTTGTGAACGAAAGAACTTAGCATCTGTGTTATGAACATCACTACCGAGATAAAACACACTGATACAATAATCGTTATTAATGTTTCCATGGTAAAATAATTTTATAATTGTAAAATATAGCGGGCGGATATTATGGTATTTTTATTTATATGTCAATAGCTATTTATGTCGATATTGCTACTCTTTGTGCCTGTTTTTTTTTTCAATTACTTCTCTACAAAATATCTAAAACCTTATCTTCGCTTTATATAGACAAAAATAATTGTTGCAAGTATCTTTTTTTCATGTTATATGTTGCGCTGCTATCCTATACATATGTTTCATTTTTAAATCTAATTTTTATGAACAAAAACAAATTCAGAGATCAGAACGGTCAGACTGGTTCTCCTCGTAAAAAAAATCAAAAATCAAATGTCGTAAACAAACATGCTTCCCCTTACATCGTCTTGCAATGTTTGGCTGATATCTATGGATTAGATAAAAACTTGTTGTCTTTTGCCATTGCCGAAACTGCCGATGATGACGGTGGATACACCCCGACTCCGGTGATACTTATCGCTCATTGTGATAAGTATATTGATTTACAAAGAGGGGCACTTCTGCAAAATGCTTATGCCCGAAACTCTAAGCAGAATTTTTTTGCTGCGGTGGTTAAGTTTGAAAATGGTGATTTTGTATTCTCTGCGCCTCGTATTGAAGCAAAAGTGAATCAAAAAACCTTAATCTCTCATTATGGTACGGCTATTATCGGTTAATCGGCCGGTTTGATTAAAAAAACACCGCGATCCTTTCGGATTGCGGTGTTTTATTTTGCCCTACCAGCATTGATGACTAAAATCCTTGTATCGGATAAGGACTGAATTTTACATACGTCGCAAGATCATGCAATCCGGTATAGTGGTAAACAGCCTCTTTTTGTATCACCTCAAGTGAATAACCTGCTCGCACAGCCACATGCGCCGAATTGACATTATTCACATCGCAACATATCGTTATGCGGTGTATCCCTTCTTCAAAAAGTTCCTTTTCCACCGCGTGCACCGTTTCAGTCATATAGCCTTTTTTCGTTTCCGACTTGCGCAACCAGTACCCTAATTCGGCTGACTGATTCATGAACTGAATACTATGAACACCTATACTACCGAGCAATCTGTTTTCATCTCGGCTATATATGTCATAACACCATTCATCATCTTCGTCCCATTTCTTAAAGAACATATCCGTCGATTTTATCACATCTTTTAGTGATTGGGTCTTATCTACCCAAAACAAGTATTCACGAATAAGGTCCCTACTCTCTTCAATCGCTTCCCACATTTCCGCATCATGCTCGTGTTGGCGCTTTAACAATAACAGACGGTCGCTGACTATTGTTTCTTTTAGCTTAAACTTTTCCATATAGCCTCCGTTTTTAATAATAGTTTATCTTTTTATTTTTTTTTGACAAGAAAAAATCCTCGTTCCGTTTAGTTCGAAATGAGGATTTTCCTTTGGAGTGTTTATACTTCTTCGGCATGCACTTCTTCTATGCGGGCATGACGACGAGCATAAAATTCTTGTTGGGCTTTGGAACGCAATCCATATTGCTTAAAGTACTTCTCTGCCATTTCAAAGTACTTGTTTACCAAGTGTTGTTGCGAAATGTCTGATATTAATTCATTTGACTGTATTCGCAACTCTACCATCTTTTCCGGTCCTTTTTCCAACAGTCTTTCTTCCTGTTCCTTACTCATCTTGGCTTTTTGAATAAGATAGCGAACGGCGAAATTTTCTGTTGATTGGGTAATCAAAAAATTCAACATATCATCTGTCATTATGTCTCTGGCCGTATTATCTATATAGGCCTTAAACACTTCTATCCCAATTGTCTTTTTGGATTGTACCATCCCTTGTATATAAATATATTCAGGGATACGTTTGAAACGGCGTCCGGCATCAAAATATCCATTCGGCGACAGATAACTTTCAAGAAACAACACATCATTTTTGGATACCATGATATCTTGTTGTTTCTCATTTAGTATATTATTGCGTAATATACTTTGTACAAAATTCATTGTACGCAACTCTTGTTCATCGCCAAAATATTCCAAAATCGCACTAATCTGATATGACGAAAGCTGGTTATACTTTGTATACTCCATTAGGAGTGGGATCTTTTTTTCGCGAATCAGATAATCCACGATTTCATCGTTCAATCGGTGCTTGCGCACATACTTTACAAATAACCCAAAACCCATAAATCTAATCAGGAGTTTTTGGAAAAATTTATTCAGTTCCATAATATTATAAATAATAAAAGTTAGACATAATTTATATAAATTCTGTCATATAATAGTTTTTTTTATATATTTGTCAAGCATTTTTGTAAGAATCTGTTGACATAGCTTTTTTATAGAAAAAATTTGATACAAAAATCCCGCTTAAACCTTGTGGTCTAAACGGGACTCTTTGACTTTAGAAAAAGACGACTTTTCCCTCTTTGAGCAAGTTCATTCGCTTTTTCAGTACGTTTCGTTGATTTGCCGATAACTCTGACATTTCTCTTTTTAACAACTCGTCTCCTATGGCTTTTGTTTCCGGGCCGGCATAGTTGTCCAAATACTCTTTGAGCGTCAATAAAGCATTTGGTGTACAGAAATTATGGATTTGCTGTTTCTTGCATATTGCCATAAAATCCTCACCGACACGACCATTGCCATAGCATGAAGTACAAAAACTCGGTACATGATTTTGCTCCATTAACCAACGCACAACTTCATCCAAACTTCGATTATCCGAAATTTCAAACTGCGAACTATCCGGTTCAGCTTCATGCAAAGCATAACCACCGACACTCGTCTTTGAGCCTCCGCTGATTTGCGATATTCCCAATCTTAGTGCCTTTTCGCGTATCTTTTGGCCTTCTCGGGTCGATATTATCAATCCCGTATATGGAACTGAGATCCGTAACAACGCTATTATTTTTAAGAATATGTCATCAGGTAAGGCATTTGCAAAATCTGTTGTTTTGATGTCATCTGCCGGACATAACCTCGGTACACTTATTGTATGAGGTCCCGCCCCATACAAGGCTTCCAAGTGTTCGGCATGCATCAACAAACTTACAAATTCCGAAGCATAGTTATGCAGCCCGAACAAAACGCCCAAACCGACATCTTCTATACCGGCGCGCATTGCTCTATCCATTGCTTCTGTATGCCATTCGTAATTTGCTTTGGGGCCTCGCGGATGCAAGTGCTCATAATCTTCTTTGTTGTATGTTTCTTGAAACAAAATATAGGTGCCGATTTTAGCTGCATGCAAGCGACGATAGTTTTCTTCCGTCGTCGCGGCTATATTCACATTCACGCGCCTGATGGCTCCTGACTTGTGTTTTATGCTATAAATCGTATCTATACTCTCCAGAATATACTCCAAAGGATTCATTATCGGATGCTCTCCTGCTTCCAGTGCTAACCGCTTATGTCCCATATCTTGCAAAGCTATCACTTCCGCTTTTATCTCTTCTTGTGTCATTTTTTTGCGGAAAATGTGTTGGTTTTGGGAATGATACGGACAATATGTACACCCATTCACGCAATAATTACTCAAATATAACGGCGCAAACAAAACAATGCGATTGCCGTAATAGGCTTCTTTTATTTGTTCGGCCAACCCGAAAATTTGCGCATTGATGCTTTCGTCTTCACAAAGGAGCAAAACTGTTGCTTCAAGATGCGTCAGTCCCTGCTTTGTTTTAGCTTTATCCAAAATGAAGTTTACCATAAAAGGATCGTTACAATACCTTTTCGCATAATTCAGCGTAAAGCTGACTTCTTGCGGATTGATAAAGTTTTGAGCTTTATCCGACATTAAATCGTACTTTTCCATACATATATATATTTAAATGATTTGTTTTAGGATTTTGATGTATGTCTTTTTTTGTGTTTTGTCAATATATGCAACTAAAAAAAAGCGCAGAACCGCTCCTGCGCTTTTAAACTCTCTCGTTGGATTCTATTCTGCCAACGAAATCATGGCTTTAATCATTGAGCGCGCACCTTGATTAACTTCCGAAATATTTTGGGCTAACATATACGCCGGTGTTGTGACTATGCGATTTTTTTCATCCACACACGCTTCTTCCACTTTTGTATCTTTCTGTTGCGCTCCGGTTGCTTCTATTGATTTCGCTACCGTTTTATCATTACCGATGGTTACGGTTATACCATGCTTTCCCAATACTTTCGCGACAATTACCGGTGCTATGCACATCGCTCCGATTACTAATTTTTGTTTGTACGCTTCTTCTAAAACGCGACTAATCGAATCTTCTACATGGCATTCTATTCCAGATTGCGCAAAATCACACCAGTTTGTTACGGCGCCCAAGCCTCCGGGGAGTATTAGTCCCTCATAATCTTTTATATTTAATTCCCGAATGTCCTTAATATCTCCTCGAGCTAAACGCGCGGATTCTACTAAAACATTGCGACGTTCCGCTGTCTTTTCCGACGTTAAACCGTTTATTACAACCGCTTGCTCAATATTCGGGGCATAACAATCATATGAACAGCCTAATTCCGTTATCGCTAACATCGCTGTTACGGTTTCATGTATCTCTGAACCATCCGAACGGCCACACCCGGATAGTATTATTGCAAACCTCGGCATCTTTTTCATCTCTTATCTCCTTTTCTTTTATTACAGTTTTTTCTTATACATAATATAACATTAAAAAAAATTTAAGGGGTTTGACTTATCTATTCTATTGATTTATTTTTATGCGCGATTATACTGTTTGAACTAAATTGTAATTTTTTTTGTGAAGTTTTGAGGTCATGGAAATTAAACAAACAACTTTATCGAACGGCTTGAGAATTATTACCGCTGAAAGAGCTCAAATCGAAACGGTTTCTTTGGGTATATGGGTTAATACAGGTGCTGCGGCAGAATCGGAACATGATAATGGGATTTCTCACTTTATTGAGCATATGGTTTTTAAAGGAACCAAAAAGAGAAATTCTTTACAGATTTCTGAAGATATTGAAAATGTCGGCGGGGCTACTAATGCTTATACTTCAAGACATTTTACCTGCTTCTATGCAAAAATGCTTAAAGATGATTTGGAATTGGCGACCGATGTGATTTGTGATTTTATTATTGCTCCGACTTTTGATGCAAATGAAATGAAAAAAGAAAAAGAGGTTGTTATTCAGGAAATTAAACAATCCATCGATGCTCCTGATGATCTGGTTTTTGACTACTTTCAAGAGGCAGCTTTTCCGAATCAGGCTTCGGGCAGAACTATCTTAGGCAGTGCTAAACATGTCAGAAGTTTTACTAAACAACGTATGCTTGATTATATGCGCTCTCACTATACTGCAGATAATATGGTTGCCGTTGCCGTCGGAAAAGTTAATCATGACGATTTTGTTAAAATGATTGAACAACGTATGGCAAAACTCCCTATGCACGGTGATTTTGAGGAAGATGAACAAATTTATGTCGGCTCCGGCAGGGTTGAATGTAAAGATATTGAACAAACTCATTTGGTTCTCGGCTTTAAAGGCGCTTCGTATATGGATCCCGATTACTATAATTATTCGGTCTTATCCACAATCTTTGGTGGAGGAATGTCTTCCAGATTATTCCAAGAAATTCGTGAGAAACGGGGATTGGTTTATACTATCAATAGTTTTAATCAGGCTCTTAAACATGCCGGTGTTTTCGGTATTTACGCCGGAACTACACCTAAAGAACTTGACGAACTTTTACCGGTTGTGGTTACTGAAATTAAAAAACTTATGAATGAAAAAGTATCCGATACTGAACTTAAACGGGCTAAAACGCAAATTAAAGCAAGTCTTTTAATGTCGTTGGAGAGTTCTTCCACTACGGCTGAAATTATTGCCAGACAAATGCTGTTGTTCAAACGTGTTATTCCGACTGCGGAAATTGTTGAACGTATTGAAGCCATTTCTGCAGAGGATTTGCAAAATTTGGCGCAGAAAATATTTACTTCTAACCCTACTTATGCTCTATTGGGGTGTCAGGGTGGTACTTATCCTTCTTATGATATGGTGCTTGAATTGCTCAAGTGATTTGCAAACTTTGTTAAAGAAAAGATGGATTTATCCATCTTTTCTTTTCGGATTAAAATGTTTTTTAGAAATATAAAAC
>CASFTO010000108.1 GCA_949297665.1 uncultured Alphaproteobacteria bacterium
AATAAAGTCCTCAACACCTTCACCGGAAAGAGCGGAGAGAGCCACGGTACGATGTCCGATTCTGTCAATAAGATTTTTTTTCTCCCCCACATCAAGCAAATCAATTTTATTAAAGACCTCAACATATCTATCTTCAAATTCGATTTTAGAAAGTCCCAACTCATGCAAAACATTCAAAACATCTAATCGTTGCTCTTTATAGTTAGGGTTAGCCACATCGATAACATGAACAATAACATCGGCTTCAAGCACTTCTTCAAGAGTTGCCCGAAACGCCATAACCAATTCGTGCGGCAGATTAGAGATAAATCCGACGGTATCGGAAAGAATAATATCGCAATTTTTATCTAATTGAATTTTGCGCATTGTGGGATCAAGAGTCGCAAAAAGCATATCCTGAGCAAAAACATCAGCATGAGTAATCAGATTAAAAAGAGAAGATTTACCTGCATTTGTATAACCGACCAGAGCCGCGACCGGAAAAGGAACTTTAACTCTGGCACTGCGTTGAATTGCCCGAGTTTTCCGTACTTTTTCCAATTCTTTTTTAATTTTAACAATACGATCATCAAGATGTCTACGGTCAAGCTCTATTTGTGTTTCCCCCGGACCGCCTAAAAACCCGCCTCCTCCGCGTTGTCTTTCAAGGTGTGTCCAACTGCGCACCAATCGGCTTCTTTGATAAGTCAGATGAGCCAATTCAACCTGTAATTTTCCTTCGTTTGTATGAGCGCGTTGCCCAAAAATCTCCAAGATAACGGCGGTACGATCAATCACTTTAAGATTAAGAATTTTTTCGAGATTACGTTGTTGCACGGCGGAAATCGGCATATCAACAACCAACAATTCGGCATCAACTTGTAAACACTCTTCTTTAAGTCGTTCAAGAGTTCCTTTTCCGAAAAAACTTTTGGGAACAATTTGTGAAACTTTCACGGTTTTTAGCAAAACAACATCTTGTCCCATCGCCAAAACCAAACCTTCCGCTTCGGCTTCACGCGATTTCTCGTCAGAAACAAATAAAGTTTCAAAGCGATTTTTCAGCCAAGGACAAACAACCGCCACTTTTGTTTTTTTATTTTTATGAATATCCAACACGCGCGGAACCTAAAAAAAGAAAACTCCCGCTTAACCAAGCAAATTCCGCAACAATTCGGAAAAAGATAGGACAAGCGGAAGTCAAGATTAACTATTCTTCAACAACATCAATCGGAGTTGCCGGCATAATAGTAGAAACAGCGTGAGTATAAACAAGTTGAGTATGCCCATCACGTCTCAACAGCAAAGAATTAGCATCAAACCAAGTAATGACACCTTGCAATTTAACACCATTGATAAGAAAGACGGTAACTGAAACTTTTTTATCTTTAATATCGTTCAAAAAATCAACTTGTGCATTTGTAGTCATATTTTAATTTCCTTATTATAATTATTTCACATCTATGCCATAAGAATTGTCCGTTTACAAAGCAAGCACGCCAGCAGAATAAAGCAAACAATCACCGGTCTGACATAAGCTGAAGCCACGCTGAACTTGAGCGACCTCCCCCAACCGGTAAATAACAATTATATGTATCACCAAATTAGTTAACAGTTTCTAAATTAAAAGCGCAAAAATAACATTTTTTGAAGCGCCGCAGTGAATAGAATTGATAAATTACTTTAATTTTTTAAAGAAAGATGAATTCGTATCAAAAAAGTCATATAAGACGGTTCTTGCGCGAGCAGCTTTAAGTTCACGAATTTCGTCAGAAGAGTTAAGCGCTTGCTCAGTAGCCAAGATCATACTTTCGACATCATCAAACAACCATATATTATTCTGAAAATAAGCATCAAGAGGTAATTTTCTGTTTGTTACAATCGGTCTTCCGTAACTGATTAAATCAAAAACGGCATAAGGGACATACGTTTCGTCATCCGAGCCGGTTTTCCCCATTTCATAAACAACCACCCGAGCACTTTTCAATAAATCGAGCCGTTCTTTTTCTGATAAAAGAGCAAAGTCATTACCACAGTACGTTTTGATTTGATAATTTTTTTGCATATAGGCGTCATAAACTTGATTATAAAATTCATAAATATAGAGAATATCAAAATCATACTTCTGCGGAATGAGCATATCGTGAGGGACGAAGCCTGAAGGTAAAAAACTGATATCGATATTATGAGTAATAGCGTCCATAAGTTTCCGTTGCGAAGACAAGTAAGAATCAAAATTCTGAAATTCCTCGGCATAAAAATCTGCATAGCGATGGACATAAAGCACATTAGTTTTATGCTCATTCATGCGTAAATCATAAAAAGGCGTAAACCCGCGCACAAAAATATTGATTTTTGCCGAATCTAATTCTTTAGGATAAAGATTACCGGCATAAGCAACTCCTGCGATTTCATAACCATTACGCACCAAAGTATATTTAAGGAAGTTAATTGCAGTCATAAAGTCATAATCCAAATGCTGACGAGTATCACCGATACGAATAGCGACGCTTTTTTGATTTTGAGCAATTCGCAAATAAGAAGTAACGAATTTTCCCGCAAGTCCCCCCACAAAAAGAATAATTAAAAAGAGTCCCGCAAGAAGAATATTTTTGACATTGAGGGACAAGGATGTTCTGATATTTTTATCCTCTGCACAGCCGGCAAAAAAAATTCGTTTTTGTTTTCCATTTTGAAATAAGACAGAAGCGTCAGCCGTTTCCTGTTCTTTTCGTTTCATAGCGTTAATAGAATTTTTATCAGACAAAAGCGATTTTTTAGGCATATCAATCCAATCCTTTTTCGTAAATATAATTTCGAAGAATATCGGTCATATGTCCGATAACTTTATCAGCGGAAAATTTCTCCAAAGTAATTTTCTGAGCTTTTAAGGCTTTGCGTTTACGTTCTTCCGGATGCGAGAGATAAAATTCGATAAGATGTTTAAACTCTTCGGCGTTTTTATACATAGGCACTGCATCGCCGTAAATTTCTTCAATTTCAGGCATATAATCAGAAATAACCAGTGTACCGCAAGCTGTGGCATCGAAGATACGATTACTGATAAAACCGGCTTCAATCATATCTGGTCTAGTGTCATTAAGGACAATATCGGCGGAAGAATAAAAATATTTAAGTTGGTCATTAGGGATTTGTCGTGCTTTCCACCACGAAGCAGCGTCATCAACCAAGACGTTGGTCCAATTATCACCAAAGACATCGATTTGCATCCCTGTTTCTTTGGCGTATTGTACGGTTTTACGGACAGGAAAATCCGGCCATTGATTAGCGACGAATAAGACCTGACGTTTCAATTCATCTTTCCGATCTGGATAAAATTTATCGGTTCTGGTAAATTGCGGCAAGAAATGTGAATTAATTCCCATTTCACGATACAGTTTATTCTTTTTAAGAGAGCCCGTTAAGACAATATCGGCATTTTTAACAATATTAAGCTCATAAGGAATAGTTTCGAACAAGACAGCAATTCTGTCCTCATCGGCATAATTATGATATTTATCCAATCGAAGTTCGGGACCGGAGCGCATAAAGATTTCCCACCCTTCGTTAAAATTCCGATTAGACAAAGAGTCTTCAAAAGTATAAAGAATAGTATCAATTCCGTGTTTTTTTAGTTCAGCGGCTAAATCTTCCGCCAAATATTTTTCGCCCAAAGCGTAAGTATCATTATGAAGATATTTGGTATAAGTAATTGGTAAGTTAATAACTGCGCGACGATAATCGAGTCTATACGGATGATGAGCTTGCTTCTCGTACCATCCACCGATAAAGCAGGCCAGAACAATCAGAATAAAGAAACTCCCGAGATAGCGCATAATGACCTCAAAAAACATAATACATATTTAAAGGTTGCCCAAATTTAACAAAACAAACAAGTAAAAAAACATTTAATCACCAAACAAATTGCAAAAAGTTCATAATAAGGGTTGACTGATAGACAAAAATAAGATATTTTAGAAAGCGATGAAAAATTTTTATGTCTAACTTTATAAAATAAATTAGTATGAAACAAGAAATGTTTAAGCGCTCCATGGACGCAGCCGACATTATTTACGAAGCCTTGTGCATCAAAACAAATTGTATAGATAGCAAAAACAAAGTAGTGCGTGCGGATTATGTGATAGCCATAGATGACGATCCAACATCAGCATTTTGGGCAACATGGTTGTATTACAGAATATACCAACAACACGGTTATCATCCGGCAATACTATGTGTCGGAGGTAAAGGTTTATTGAGTAAACACACTCACGACAGGAGTGAAGCAGAACTACTGGCGTCTGTTTGTTGTAAATTAGGTGTGCCGGAAACAGATATAAGTTTAGCACCTAACGGACGCAACACCGGAGAAAACATCCAGTCTGTGAAAAAGATATTGCCGGCAGGAAGTACAATAATCTGGAGTACCACCAAGCGTCAGTCTTTGCGATTAGAACGCTCTGTCAAAAAGCAAGCTCCCGAATTAATTTCTTATTACTATGTGGTGGAAGAAAGTTTAACTGAAGCCGCTAAAATAATGAATGGTAAAGGAATTGCTCAAAATGAAATGATGTTTCATGAATTGGCAAGTATTTTGGAACGTTGCAAGAAATATGCGGGAACTTTCCAAGAACCGATTGATGACATCATATATGTCAATTCGCAAATACGCGAGGCGGATCACTACTTGCGCAAACATTACAAATTAAAGCTGATGAATAAAACTGTAAAAATTTTCGGTAAAAAAATCTGCGTTCCCAACAAAAATCTGACGTCAATATTCCAGCTCTTTCATCTGTTGCGTGAAATTAAACGCAATAAGCAAAAAATGCGAGTTAGTCTGGAATTAGAGATTCTATTAATGTTGGAAAATTTGCGTAATCAGAAATTGATACCGCAAGACAAGGCAGAATTCTTGTTAAAAGAAAGTAAAAAGAGATTATACAAGAAGCTGTAATTTCTTTTCAAACACAAAAAAGCTACCCACCCGTAAAACGGGTGGTTCTTCATATGCGGCTAGAAGCCTTTAGCACTGGCATCCCCTGAACGGGGTACTCCCAAATCTGCCAGACGCAATCTGTTACTATTTACCCGTAAACGGGTCATTCAA
>CASFTO010000109.1 GCA_949297665.1 uncultured Alphaproteobacteria bacterium
ACAAGTGTATAAACTTAAGCCTCTTTAGGCATCAGCCGCTGCCGGCACTTGTGAGGATGTTGCAACATCCTCACAAACAATTAGGGACAATAAACATTGTATATCATACTTCGTTTATTGTCCCTTTAATGTATAAGCCTCAATATTAAGAGCGGAAGGTATAGCTCAAGCGCGTATGGTCGAAGCGGAAGCCGAAAAAGAAGCCATAAAAAGAATAATTGAAGCCCTATCCAGCAAAGGCCAAGCAGACAAATATTTAATTGCCATGAAGTATCTGGAAACAATGAAAGAAATGACCTCAGGACAAGATAACAAGATTGTCTATATGCCCTATGAAGCCAGTGCCGTTTTAAGCTCGGTTGACGGCATCAGAGAAATGCTATCCCCCAAAAAAGGTGGCTAAATATCCCATAAGGAGCAAGAATAAACAATGTTTATTTTACTGACACTCGGAATATTTATATTAAAATTTCTGGCACTTGGTGTTGTCGGTTTATTTTTCGCCGAAGACTTAGAACTGACTCGTTCTGTAGGTGGCGCAATATATTCGAGTTATTTAACCATTGGAATATGCACTTTTTTTGCTCTATTTTTCTTTGTACTTGGAAAAAGGTTATTTTGGTTAATCATTGCCGGAATACTGGGCTTTTTATATCTCGGGATGTATAACGGAGCCCCGGGAATTAAGGAAGTTCATCAACGCAATGATTTACAGAGTCGCTATTTTAAGGATACGGAGACCTTCATCGCCCGCATGCACGACGTAGCTTCTATAATTCAAAAAAACACGCAATAGATAAAAAAATCCCCGCTTTTACAAAAGCGGGGATTTCCAAACTAACGACTAAAATTTTCCGCCAAATTTTGCTTCATACTCATCGCGAGCATCCTCGATTAATTTTTTAGCCTCATCAGGCCCCAAAAACTTTTCTATGGTAACCTGTTTTTTCTCCAAGACTTTATAATCTTCAAAAAAGCGTTGCAACATCTTTAAGATATGAGGCGGAAGTTGCGCAATATCCGTAAAAACATTATATTCAGGATCATCTTCATGAATAGCGATAATTTTATCATCAGCTTCGCCGCAATCAATCATTTTCATAACTCCGATTGGTCTGGCTCTCATAATGGAAAGAGGAACGATAGCTTCCTGCCCTAATACTAAAATATCAAGCGGGTCATTATCTTCGCAATATGTTTGAGGAATAAAACCATAATTCGCGGGATAGTGAACGGACGAATAGAGAATACGATCCACTTTAACCAAACCGCTTTCTTTATCAAGTTCATATTTAACCTGCGAACCTTTCGGCACCTCAATAATAGCCGGAATAATATTTGGAAACTGCGAATAATGTTTAACCTGATGCCATGGATGCATAACGACCTCCTAAAAAACCTAAAAAACAAAAAGAAAATAATCTTTGTCACTTTTTTTGTCAAGAAAAACTTTTTTATAAAAATACATTGCCTAATAAAGAAAATAGTATTAAAATCGTTTCAACTAACTATATAAAATTCGGGAGACTAAAAAATGAAAACATACACCCTGGACCAATTAGTAAATTTGGATTCTGGCGGAATAGATATTGTACAAAAAAACAACGATACCGACGCACAAAATTTCTTGGAAGAAAAAAAGGAAGAACTTTCATTTTTAAGTTCCCGAGAATTTGAGCAACTCAAAGAATATTATACCGACACCATGGAAAAATACCGCCTAATATATGAAGCCATCGTATCTGGATTTTCCACACCGAATAAACCGGGCTTTCCTGAATTTATCTACAATATAGATCTTAAAGACGGCAGCATAGAAACCGACAAGAATGGTCGTCAGATAAGTTATTCGACCGAAGTTTTAGCCCCCTGTTCAACATCCATGCTTCATTACATAAACAATGAGTGCAATGATGTATTTGTAATATGTCCCCCGATAAAAAGCGAAACACGCACAGTAGAAAAAATGATTTCGGAATGTCGCCGAGAATATGATAATGAAAGAGAACAAAATCTAAATAAATTTACGGAAGAATCTGATTTCAATCCGGAAGAGGAACCTGAATTACCATTTCCTATACTAAATAACCAAACACCCTCAACTATCTGTCCGACAGCTTCTAAATTAAACGAATTATTTGATAAACCGAACACTTCACAAGCATTATTAAACATCGCCAAAAAAGACATACTCCCGCACGACATATACAGACTATCCATAACCTCAAAATACCCGAATGACCTAGAAGAAATAATCAAAGAATTAGAAAAGAAATTTCCGAGTTACATTTCTTTCGAAAAAGGAGAAAGAAACCTCTACAAAAAGAATTTAAGTGAGAATTCTCGTAACTACTTTGATATAAAAAAACTTGCAAAAATAACCATCCCGCAAACCGGAAAAAGTTTTTATATAGAATTTCAATTCAAACAAACACTAATGTTCTTCGCACACATCCGTTCACATGCAGCGTATGAGGAGTATCGCATTTTAGAAGCCAAATACCAAGCGTTAAAAGATACCGAACAAAAGAGCAAAACCAAGAGTCCGACAAATCGTCAAAAACTACAACAACTAAAAAAACAACGTGATGAGAAAAAAGAATTATGTTTACAAATACATCGCAACGCCGTCCACCAAAGTAATATGTATTTAATGCGCAAAATTCAATGGTTAGACGACAATGCGCATGGACTGCACCGTATACCGGATTATGACGACGACAAATACTTACACTCGATCGATACTATCAAAAAAAATTACATTGTAGAAAGTTATGCCCCTTTTGACGGCGCCACAGCTTTTACCACAACCCCAAATGAATATGCCAATAAATCCTTTTATCTAAAGATGATTGGGATATTACCTGAAAGCTTTGATGAACTGGGCAAAAACGCTAAAGACCACATTCAAAAAGCCTGGAACACATTAACGCCGGCGGATTTAAAAGATTTCACGCGTATCAGTCAAACCGCCGTAAAATATCAAGATATAATCAAGAACATACAAAAAAAGCGAAAAATGATGGATACCGCAACTCTCCTAAATAGTTTTGCCCAAAACGAACGTTAATAAATACACCAGTTGTCCATCAATAAAAAAACATTTTTATTGACTTAAAATACAAAAACACCTATCAATGAGGAGAATAGACTATTTTTATGAACTTAAACATCAACTATTATGGAACAAAAAAAGACAAATGAAACTCAGTTTCCGTTAAAGATTTTGGTAAGAACCCCTAAAGGAAACTTTGTACAAAAAGACACACTCTCGGCAGAAGACATCAGACTTGGTATTTGCGTTGAGCAAAAAGCATGGTTACTGGTTAAAATACCAACAGACAAATGCTTGCCGGACGTGTTTTTACAAACCGTACGAAATTTGACCGGCTTACCGGTTTATTATCCGGAAAAAGAGGACTTTGCAAAATTGAAAGAAGTTTTCCCGTTAGTAACCGATGCTTTATCGATACTAAAAAAAGAAGAGCGCTCAATCAAAGGACAAATAATATCCAGAATTGACACTTTTGGAGAAGATGAAGAACGAACGCTGCAAAACTTTCTTTCCAACTACCGTTCAGGTTATATTCGCCTGCTAATAGACTTGAACGAATTATAAAAAGATAACAACTTTTTAATGCCGCCTTATAACAAAAGCGGCATTTTTTTATAAACCAGTATCCCCAAAGCCAAAACGCTTATCACCTCAACTTCTTCTAACAAAAATATTGAAAATAAAAAAAATTTATATACAATAGTCAACTATGAGAAAGTTTATTGCAATTTTAATGATAATCACGTTTACGACATCCATTTTCGACATTTTGGATGCCAATGAGTTGTGCTTAGATAACGGCAAACAAATTTTCTCGACCACCAACCCACACGCCGACAACGAATATGACGGACTGGATGACAATGGTTTTCAATACACAACTGTTGAAAATTTCTTTTTACCGTATTTTCCGCAAATATACAAAGAAAAGCGTATTTTACAGCATAAAATATCAGCTATACGCACGTCGCATTTTTTTTATAACTATATCCCCGCAAATAACGAACAACCTCCGAGAGTTTAGTCTTCTTTCACCCCATAAATATCTGGGTACAAATTTTTTGTAAAGACTAAACGAACGAGGACGACCATGCGCAAAGAACTGCATCTTTTTATCATATGGAGCAAAGGGCTATATTTACAAGAACCTATTATAGAAGACATAAAAAAACACTTCACAATCAAACAAATATTTAACTGCTATTGGGAAAAACAAAGTTTTGCATCAAGACTATCGCGTTTTTATGGTAAAAAACTATTTCAATGTTGCAAAAAAGAAAAACATTGCGGCAATGACAACTTTTTAGCCATTGTAGTTATAGACCAACATCCACATTACAAAGACGGAATAAACTCCAACACGGCGGAGCTAAAATACAAATACAGAAGTTGGTATCGCGGAGGATTTCTGATACACGCCAGCGATACGGCGCAAGAAGGCGCATCCAATATAAAAGCCCTAACCGGATTGAGTATAGAACAATTTTTGGCTCAATATCCCAAAACATGGACCGGAAAACGTTTTCTCCCCTTACAAGCAGCACCACTGACTTTAGCCCCCAAAGAAAACTTATACCTCAAATTGCTACACGGTTTCAGTATCTTTTTTTAATAGACTTTTTACTCAGCATTTTTTATGCTAAAGTATAAAGAAAAAGAAAGGATACCCAAATGAATAACTTGCCCAATAAAAAAACATCTCAAATTCAATACGCCATATTTGATGTTGGGCAAGTTATTTATCCTTTTTCTCTAAATCCTTTAGTATCACTTTTACAATCCCAAACAACCACCTTAGAACTATATCAAAACAGCGCCAATCCATTGCATTATAACTACAATCCATACATGAAAGGCGAACTCACCACCGAAGAGTTTATCAAAGATTTATGCCGTTTTTGCCATGTGGTATACACACCGGACATTGCTTCTTCCCTAAACGAAGCATTACACCAAGGCTGCGGAGAACGCTTTACCGAAACACAAGAAGCAATAACATTTTTAAAACAGCATAACATTACCATCTGTCTATTATCAAACGCCCTACCAATATTAAGCGATACCGGAAAAGGAATTGCCGCACCGGAACATACTTTTACCTCATACAAATTAGGACTACTAAAACCGGATTACCGAATATATGAAGCCGTAAAAAACACGTTAAACGTCCCCTACTCGCATCTTTTATTTATAGATGATAAAGCAAAAAATGTAACTGCCGCCCATGAGCTTGGAATACATGGTATCGTATTCAATCGCACCACCATTTTATCTGAAATAAAATCAATACTGCTTTCTGAAAAATAAAAGCCACACAATCAATGAACTTAATCCGCACAAAAGTCCATTGATGACGAATAAAACATCGACACCATAAAGATTTGCCGGATAACTAAAAATCGCAATTCCCAGAGGAAGTGCCGCTGCCGTAACAAATTGCAAAAAGCCGAAAATTCTTCCCTGATACAATAACGCAACTCTCTCTTGAATAAGCGTTGTAACCGGCGCGTTATAACAAGGCACAACCACACCCGCCATAAAATTAATCATCAGATAAAAACTAAACACCTCTGCGCGACCTAAAGCAATCATACATCCGCCATACAAAGCCGCCGCAAAAAACATAATACGCAACTTATAATGAACCCTATTCAAACTCACAACAATCGCACCACCAACAACCATTCCCAAGCTATAAACCGCCTCAGCATAGCTAAGCAAATTAATATCTTCACCAAAAGTTTTACTAACCAACAATGGATTTAAAAAAGCAGATGGACTAATCAAAAATAAAATAACAAACTGAAAAAGAAGCACTCTCTTAATTAAAGGATTTTCCCTAAGATACGCCCATCCTTGCCGAACAGACACAGAGGTGTTCCGCCACCATTGTTTAATCTGAAAATGCCCCTGCTCAGTTTGAATCAAAGGCGTAATCTTAATCATCATCAAAAAAGAAACACCGATAATCGCAGTAAGAATATCCGAAAAGAGTAACACCGCAAAAGAAACATAATTCAGCAATAAGCCCCCCAATAATGGCGCAATCAACATCATCCCCGAATTCAACGCACTGTTAATACCATTAATGCGCATCAAATTCTCCTTTTCCACAATCTGAGGAATAAGAGCGTTAACCGCCGGCATCTGCACACCGGTAGCCAATGCCCGAAGCGCCAAAACCGCAAAAATAATCGGCATTGTCTCTTTTTGAAAATAAAATAAAATCGCCAAAACCGTCGTTAACAGAGCTGTAAAAACATCCGCCACGATAATAACTTTTTTGCGGTCATATTTATCAATCCACACACCAGCAAGCATAGATACGGCGAGTTGAGGTAAAAATCCAGATATTGCGGAAACCGCCAACATTGTCGCCGATTCTGTAACCAAGGTGACATACCATACAATAGCAAACTGAACAACCAACGAACCTAATAAAGAAATGGTCTGCGCTGTCAGAAATAAAATAATTGCATTTGACGATTTTAACATAAAAAACTTTAACCTCAAATCACATTAAAAGCGTGCATTTTTGCCTTTAAAACTTTTCCCGTTAATCAGCAACTGGAGAGCAAACGGGTTCTTTCCTTTTTGATACGAAAAAACAATCTCCGCCTGATTTTGAGTATCACGAATTTCTCTCTCTAAAACAAGAGCCATCTCCTGAGGAACATAAAATTTATAACTTTGCTCAAAATCCTTCTGCGGACAGATTTTATTCGGAAACTGCGTACAATCAGTATTATTCCAATCTATAGAATAGCGAATATAATGCCCCGCCAACAAATCTCTGGGATCAAAACCCTGAATACGCACTTTAACTTCCGTCCCCATAGCTATTTGTATTAAAAAATAACCGCAAAATGCCACAAATAAAACAACAGGCGCAAATACCGCAACATAATTCCGCAAATTTTTAAGCATGAATTTTCTCCTTAAAAATACGACGTATAAATTTAGGTCCAAAGACCAAAACAGCAATAAGTAAAGCACCGCTTATCATCAATCCGATACCCGTTTCAAACAAGCCGAAACGTTCCCCAAAGTTGATATACAACATAACAATAGCCAACCCTGCTAACTTAACAAAAGAACGCACAATTCTATATTGTTTAAATTTAACAAAACACACCGCAAATACGCCAACATACAAAAATGACTTAAAGAGAACTATTAATCCTTCGTGAGAATCAAACCCTGCTGCAATAATATAAAAAGCCAAGCACAAATACAAACAAATTAGTGCTTCCCGAAAAAGCACATCTCCCACGGAAAAGTTAGGCTTTCTCCAATCTAAAAATTTCCCCAAGGCCACCAATCCAGCAAAAAAGAGTAAGACACAATCAAAAGATTCAAATATATCCCACCATATATCACCAATCCACATAACCGCCCAAGTCAAAAATAGCGGCATCCAGAAATAAGAAATCAACTTTTGCTTTGGCAAAAATAACAAAGAAAAGGTCATCAGCGCCCAAACACCCAACGGAGCATAGATTTTTCCGCCGCTGAGTTGAAATACTTGAATAACAAGACCAATCGCCGCCCCCGAGAAAAGGAACTCACTCAGCGCCCATTTTTCAGCAACTTTTGTTTTATTCTGTTTCAAATAATAAAGCACGCCCAATGCAGAAAAAAGCAACAACAGTAGCATAACGATTAATTTAACCATATCACCGATATCTTGCCAATTTGCCGCCACAATAGAAATCACCCCAACACCAAGTGTAAAAATCCCCAATATCATAAGAATACGATAAATCCATGAATGTCCGACATCATTATCAAAATCTAAAATCTGCAATTTCTGCGTTGGCGTGATAATCCCAGCTGCCACCAATTTATCAAGTTGTCTCGGCTTAAACATATTGTCACCTCTTTCTTATTAAGAATAAACCCACCATATCGCAAAAAGATAAATAAAGCGTAAAATAAAAATCCCCCCACATATACCAAAATAAAAAGCGACAGTTCCAACTGCCGCTTTAATTTTAGAAAGGTTGAACAAACTATGCAAATTTCTTCACATACTCGCAATTCTTCAACCATTACATCTTCTAAAAAGAGTTTAACCAAACCATCTGCACATACTTTTCATATCAAAAGAAATAGCAGAAACAAAAGACGACGAAACTTAATTTTTTGTTTTGACTAAAGAAATGGCTCTGATGGCTCATACATACGGGAATCAAAGAAACCATATTCTTGCCGATCTAAAGAGATGTAATACTCTTTATAAACAAGACATTGCCCTAAACGATTATGAATCCAATAATCAGTTCCTAAAAATTTTTCTTTCAACCAAATCTCAGAAACATCTTCCCTCGAAACAGAAACTTGAAGTAATTTCTCAAAAAATTCCGCAGCATCATATTCTGACCAAAAAACTATGTCATAGCATCCCATAGCAACAAGAGCCAAAGGAGGATTTGGACGCCTCGGATCATTAGATTTAGATTTTTCCTCCAAAAATTCATCAACATTTCGACGAACACTGGCAATTTTATCTTCCTCATCTCGAGAAAGTTTCTCTTTAACCTCCATAGCCTCTGACAGCTTATGTCCCAACTGCGCCAAATAAGTAATAATTTTTTTCATCATAATATCATAAGTTTTAAATTACGGCATCTTTATACCTTTTTTTTCACTTTTTGTCAACTTTCATTTTTTCAACCGCTAAGACCTTTCCTTAAACACCGAAATTTTGCCGTAAAACAAACTATTATTTCGTTCAGTAAAAGATGAAATATTTTTTAATAATCTCCAATCACTAACATTCCATTTTTTGCTTTAACGACACCCAATTAAACCAAGCACAAAAAAGCTACCCACCCGTAAAACGGGTGGTTCTTCATATGCGGCTAGAAGCCTTTAGCACTGGCATCCCCTGAACGGGGTACTCCCAAATCTGCCAGACGCAATCTGTTACTATTTACCCGTAAACGGGTCATTCAA